>JALUPA010000725.1 GCA_027054335.1 Ardenticatenaceae bacterium | reverse complement strand
AGCAAAAACTGGCTTATATGCGGGGCGCATTGGCCTTGTGCCAGCCATCACTAATGGAAAGTTTTTCTATTGTCATCATGGAATCCTGGCAAATGGGACGCCCTGTTCTGGTACACAGGGATTGCGCTGTTACTTCAGGACACGTTAACAGAAGCGGCGGCGGCTTCACATTTGCCTCTTACAAAACGTTTGCCGATGCGATTGATCGGCTTAAAGATTACCCGAACGAGGCGGCCCTGTTGGGCAAAAGGGGGAAGCAATACGTTTTTGCCAATTACCGCTGGCCTCTGGTAGCCACCCGATTGCAAAACTTTCTCGACCTATGCGCGACACAGTCAAAATAAACGATCCTAATCTGGATCGGGCAGCTATTGCCCGGCAATTGCAGGCAGCGCTGGCCCAAATGCCGCCACTGCCTGATCTAGCGCAAACCGGCCCTGCCAAACTGCACCGCGCAGCCATACTTGCGCCCGGACAAAACGATACGGACCTGCTGGATTTTAACCGCGATTTGATTGGGCTGATTGACAATGCTACGCTGCAAGAAACAGAGTTCAGTTCCAATGCGCCCGTCATTGGCCCGTTCATTGTTAAATTCCGCCAACTGTGGAATTGGATGTCTACCCGTTGGTACGTGCTGCCTATTATCCGGCAGCAATCAGACGTGAATATGCAAATGGCAATTATGTTGGTGGAAATGGCGCAGTTGCAGACGTTACACACCCGCCATATCGTTAATTTACAAGAAAAAATAAACCGACTGGAAGAACATATTCGACAACAAAAAGAGCAATAATTTATGCGCGCTCATCAAATCACCCCCAGTATTGCCTCTGGCGATGCCATCAGCAACCACATTCTGGAAATTGACGCCCGGTTAAAGAAGTGGGGTTATGATGCCCGCATTTACGCGCAACATGCGACGCCGGATTTAAAACGCCGGGTGAAATCTTATGCGGCCTTGCAAGAATATCTGGACGAGCCGGCTGATTTATTTATCTATCATTATGGCATCTACCATTACAGTATCGGACTTTTCCAAACGGCAGCCGGGCGGCGGCTACTGATTTACCACAATATCACACCTTCTCATTTTTATTATGGCTGGGATAAAATAAGTGAACGTTTGTGCCGGATAGGCCGTATTGCTTTGGGCAGTTTAAGCAGCTGCGATCTGGCAGTGGGTGTTTCAGATTTTAACCGGCGGGAACTGGTTGAAGCCGGATTTGATGAAAGCAAAACAGGCGTGTTGCCTATTTTCCTGACTTTGCATCAATTTGAATCTCTGGCAACAGATACCAGATTAGAAAAAGAATTGCGGCAGCCGGATGTTGTCAATTGGCTGGCTGTCGGCCGGGTGGTACCCAGCAAAGCGCTGGAAGACGTTATCCGCCTTTTTTACGTGTATAACCGGCACATCAACCCTGATTCCCGCCTGTATATTGTGGGTTCTGACCGGTTGGTTTCTTACCGGCAGGCGCTGGCGGAGCTTGCGGCCGAGTTGGGTTTGGCGGAACAGGTGCAGTTTAGCGGCCGCGTTTCTGCCGCGCAGTTCAAAACGTATTATGAATGCGCCGATCTCTACGTGACGGCCAGCCGCCATGAAGGGTTTTGCGTGCCGTTGATTGAAAGTATGTACTTTAACGCGCCCATTCTGGCCCGCGACGCTGCTGCCATTCCGGAAACGTTGGGCGACGCTGGAATTTTGTTTACTGATTTGGGTTACGCTGAGGCGGCGCAGATGGCGCACATTATGATTTCGGATACGGCCGTGCACCAACAAATCATTGCCAAACAACAGGAACGCCTGGAATTTTTTGCCCCGGACCGGGTGGAAACGGTTTTACAGGATACGCTGCGCCGGCTGGAGTTGCCGGACGGCCGTTAAACAAGCAGACACACGACGGGAATTCGGCAGCCTCGCTAACGGCATATGCCCGGCCAACCGGATTTTGCCTGTTTCTGTACATGAAATCGGTGCAAAGTCAGTGTTCCCTCGCCCCGAAAATCCAGCCGAAGAAAAAAGCTTTGCTTTCCATCTGTATTAAACACGACTGATTCTGTTTTGCCGCCGGCTGGCAGAGGATACTGTTGCCAACCAATCTCGGCCGTATCATTGGCCGCCATAAATCCCACAAACAAATCGGCGGTAGCCTGCTCGCCGGCAAGATCGCCTTCATACTCATAATAAACGTCAAGCCGGTACTGCCCTGCAGGTAACTGAAATACGCTCATGTCTAGCAACGTGTAACGTTGGCTGACAGTCAAAAATCAAAAAGAACCTTTACAAATCAAGCAGTCTGAGGCATATCTTAGGTATCACACTGTGGCGAAGACGACCCCCAGTACCTGCAAGTTCTTGACCGCCAGTATCGCGGCGGGATGTACCGGTATCGTTGTCGGGTCTGTGCCGAAGCAGGTGACCCCGGTCAAGGCGGTACCTTCACCGACCTGACAAGCACGACTTTGGCGGGTACGTGCCTGGACATTCGTGCCCTGTGGCTGGCCGTTGACCTGTTTGTGGCCGGTCTGGCATTTGTAGATGCTTGACTAGTCCATTGTGTATCTCATTGAAGTTCTGATGTCATGTTTGTCGCTGCCAGCCAATATTGGCTATCACATCATAGCCATAAGTGCCGTGAAGTGGCGCTATCTGTTGCTACCCGGCTGGTCGCAAATTTGTACCCTGCCCATCACAGTCTGGATTTAGACATCGTTTGGGAAGATAGGCTATTTTTATTACGGATTCCATCGTCTGCACAATTTTACGCCCATTTGTATATTCTTCCTGCTTTAACAGGTGGCCACAAATCGGGCATGTTTTCAGTTCATATGTGTCTATTTTGGATGTTTGCGGATATAGTTGCTTCGGGGTTCTCATGATTACCACCTCTTTTGTTAACTGATTTGAAGTAGTTTGCCAACGTAACTTTTGCACAATTAGCGGCAAAATCGCAAGAAAATGAAAAAAATAAATACTTGCAAACGCTTAAATATCCGCAAGCTGCAACTTTATGTCGAGCAAACCAACCAATCACGACATTCAACCGAAAATGGATTTACATAAAGTCAAAATTTACCGATTAAAAAGTATTTGTTCTGCGAGATGTCTTGTGAAAACGGTTTTTATTAACATAACGCAAAGATTGCAGCTTTCAAAAAATTTATTTTTTGGCCAAAATAGCGCTGGTTGCACAAAACTTACGCCAAGAAAACCCTTTTTATCCAAATCTATTTACCAGTGGCCTTTTGCGGTACTGCTAATTTTGTTACACGGGCCAATTAATTGAAGATCGGTCCCAAAGCTACGATAAGATGAAATCCCAAAACCATCAATAAACATCATTATTCCCCAATCTGGTCGAAAATCGAGTGGGCAGGCAATGAATCAAAAATCTTCATTCACCCAACTCATCAGCCACCACTCCAATTATACATAGCTAAACCAATGCAACTTGCAATCGTTTCCCCAAAGCCGACGCTGCCTTTTCCAGAGTTGTGAGTGTCGCCGATTCGTTGTTGGGATCGAGCAATCTGTCTACAGCAGCGCGACTCGTTTGCATTCGACGGGCCATTTCCGCTTTCGATAAATTCTGTTCATCCATTAACAGAGATATTTGCCAGGCAATAACACGCTTGGCAGTGATTGCCTCCGCTTCTGCCAGCAGCCCTTCTTCCTCTAAAAAATCATCCAGAGTATCACCTAAATATTGTTCATTCATTTTACCCTCTCAATACTTTGAGTCGCTGTTTAGCCAAGTTCAAATCACAGGCCGGTATCTTTTGAGATTTTTTGATAAAGCCATGCAGCAAAACCATTTTGTCTTCATCAACAGTAAAAATGACACGAGCAATGCGATTATCCAGTTTTGAACGAACTTCCCATAAACCAGCATCTAACTGCGAATAAGCGGCATACCCAACGGCCAACCAAATCGGGCCGTTTTCAAGTCGTCTCCAATTATTTTTCTATCCTTACGAGCAATTCCTTGAGCCAATCACGAACAGGTTGCTTGCCATTTGTTGTTTTGAAGAAGTAAACTTGCAAGCACGTTTCATCATTCACAAACACAGTGTATCGTTATTGATACACTGTGACAAGATATACTGATTATTTGTACCGGTGCATGACCTGCTCTATCATTCACTTCTTTACAAAAACGCCCCATTATTGTAGAAAATTTGTGCTATAATTACCCCCATCTTTTTACAAATCACGCAGGAAATTATCATGCCGAACACCTACGTCATTATTGACATTGAAACGACTGGTCTCGACCCGCGCAGTGACGCTATCATCGAAGTGGCGGCCGTTGCCCTGCAAGGCAACGACATCTTGGATGAATTCACCACTCTGGTCAATCCCCACCGGGAAATCCCGCCCTTCATCACCCAAATGACCGGTATCACCGACGAGATGGTGGCCGACGCCCCTACTATGTTCAAGGTGCGTTCCCGCCTGCACGCCCTCCTAGGGGATCACATCCTGGTGGGGCATAACGTCGGCTTTGACCTGGGCTTTTTGCGGGAAGAACGGCTGGGCGTGGGCAATCATCGCCTGGATACGGTCACGCTGGCCTCTATTCTGATTCCCGAAGCCGGCCGTTACAGTCTGGAGAATCTGGTGCGAGTGTTAACCTTACCTGATCCCGCTGGCGGCCAAACCCATCGGGCGATGGACGACGCCGAGCAGACGGTAGAGTTGTTCCTGGCTTTACGGGAACGGGCTGCCCAACTGCCCTTGAGCCAGTTGGATGAATTGGTGCGCGCCGGCCGCAGCCTGGGCTGGCCGGAAACGATCTTCTTTGCAGAAATCCTGGCGGAACGAGCCAAAACCGCTTTCGCCAAACCGGAATTACGCCGTGTGCCCCGCCTTTACCAGCCGCCCAAGCTGGAAGGCCGCGCCCCCGTTGCCAAAGAGACGCCGGACGAGATTGACGCCGAAATCGTAGCCGGGATGATCCGGCCGGAAGGCAACCTGAGCCGCCTTATCCCCGAATTTGAATACCGGCCGCAGCAGGAGGAGATGCTCACGGCCGTAACCGAAGCCTTCAACCGGGGCGATCACGTCCTGGTGGAAGCGGGTACCGGCACGGGCAAAAGCCTGGCTTACCTCCTCCCCGCTGCCTTCTGGTCACACGAAAACGGCCGTCGTGTCGTCATCTCCACCAACACCATCAACCTGCAAGACCAGCTCATCCACAAAGACATCCCTGAATTGCAGCGCGCTCTCCCCTTTGATCTGCGCGCCGCCGTGCGCAAAGGGCGCAGCAACTACCTCTGCACCCGCCTCTTCCAGCAAATGCGTCACACCGGCCCCGGCAATGAAGATGAGATGGTTTTGTTTGCCCGCATCCTGCTCTGGCTGCCCCGCACCCAAACCGGTGACGTGGCCGAATTGCCCTTGCGTGGCCCTGGCGAGCGGCTGGCCTGGAGCCGCCTCAACGCCGACGGCGCCTGCACCCACGACCAATGTTCCGCCGAGCAATGCCCCCTCTTCATTGCCCGCCGCCGCACCGAACTGGCCCACATCATCATCGTCAACCATGCCCTTCTCCTGGCCAACATCGCCACGGAAAACATGATCCTGCCCGACTTTGTGGACCTGATTGTAGACGAAGCCCATCATCTAGAATCGGCCGTGACTGACGGCCTCAGTTTCCGTGCTGACAAACGGTTTCTGGAAGCAATTTTGGATGAGGTGAACAAGCCCCGTTCCGGCCTGCTGCACGATTTACAAACGCGGGTGGAAGCAGCCATGCCTCCCGTTTTCAGCGACAAATTCGTGGAGATCGTGCGTAAGATGCGTCGCGCCGGGCAGGACGCCCAGATGGAACTGGATGAATTTTTCACCACCCTCAGCTTTTTTCTGTCCGACGCCGTCAACCGGCGCAGCCAATTCGCCCAACAAATCCGCCTGACAACGGCCGTGCGCGTCCAACCTGGCTACGATGAAGTAGAAATAAGCTGGGACAATCTGAGTCAACACCTCAAAATCATCGCTGACGGCTTTTACAAGCTGGCCAAAGGGTTGAGCGAAACAGCCGACCAGTTTGAAGTGGAAGATGGGGAAAATTTGATGGTGACGTTGGCCAACAACGGCCGTTCCCTGGCCGAAACACGCGCCAACATGGATGGTATCCTCCTCCAGCCGAGCGACGGCATGATTTACTGGGTGGAAATCTTCAAGGATCGCCTCTCTCTGCACGCTGCCCCCCTGCACATCGGCCCCCTCGTCGCAGAAAATATCTTCAAGGCCAAAGAAACCGTCATCCTCACCAGCGCCACCCTGCGCACCGCCAGCCCCGGCTCCTACGACGAACCGGACTTCAACTACCTGCGTGACCGCCTGCACGCCTTCGAGGCCAGCGAACTGGCCGTCGGCTCCCCCTTCGACTACAAAAACAGTACCCTGCTCTATCTCCTCAGCGACATCCCGGAGCCGAACCAGCCCGGCTACCAGCGTTACGTCGAGGAAGCCATCGTCCAGGCGGCCGTAGCGTTGGGCGGCCGCACAATGGTCTTGTTCACCTCCTACGGCCAGCTTTCCCAAACCGCCCGCGCCATCACCGACCGCCTGGCCGACCACGACATCCTCACCCTGGCCCAAACCCAGGGAGCTTCCCGCCAGCAGCTATTGGCGGAGTTCAAACAGCCAGATGCCCACGCCGTCCTCCTGGGAACCCGATCCTTCTGGGAGGGAGTAGACGTGCCTGGTGAAGCATTGCAAGCCGTCCTCATCGCCAAACTTCCCTTCGATGTCCCCTCCGACCCCGTTTTTGCCGCTCGCTCCGAGACGTTTGACAGTCCCTTCTTTGAATACTCCATCCCCGAAGCTGTCCTGCGTTTTCGGCAGGGATTCGGCCGTCTCAACCGGCGCATGACAGACGAAGGCGCCGTCATCGTCCTGGACAAGCGCGTCCTGTCCAAACGGTACGGCCAGCTTTTCGTAGACGCCCTGCCCGAATGTACCGTCATCCGCCAACGTACCGACCGCATCGGCGAACTGCTCCTGCGCTGGCTGAATCGGGAGCGATAAAAAAGGTAGGTCAATTTTGCAAAATCGACCTACTAATCCTCCAGTCCTGTTTACATAAACAGCAAGTTGCGTATAATATAAACATAATGTATAGACGAAAAGCGTGAAAGCGTGAACCAAGTACGTTTTCCCATATCACGCATCACGTCCCAGGAGGTCTGATATGTGGTTTAAAAAATTGTCTCTGTTTGTTCTGGCCGGATGTGGCTTTCTGGCTTTGTTTGCCATTTTTATGATGGGATTGACCGGCAGCGCCTCAGCCCAAACGCCCCGCCCCACGCCAACCAACATCCCC
>JALUPA010000724.1 GCA_027054335.1 Ardenticatenaceae bacterium | reverse complement strand
ACATTCGCACGTTGGACGTGACAGGCACAATTACCCTGCCGGAAGGCGTGGAGATGGTGATGCCGGGCGACAATGTGGAAATGAATGTGGAGTTGATTACGCCGGTGGCCCTGGAAGAGGGCAGCCGTTTTGCTATCCGCGAAGGCGGCCTGACGGTAGGCGCTGGCGTTATTACGAAAATTTTGGATTAACGCAACTCTTTTACAACCCATCATAGGGATATGCTATAATATCCCTATGTGCGTAGGGGGTTAGCTCAACTGGCAGAGCGACGGTCTCCAAAACCGTAGGTTGCGGGTTCAAGTCCTGCACCCCCTGTTAGAAACCTCCAGAAGAATTGCTTCTGGAGGTAAATACTTTTTGAGGAAAAATTACTGTGGCAGACAAAGCGGCACATCAGCCCAATCCAATCACTCGTTATTTTCGTGAAGTACGTGGAGAACTACGTAAGGTAACCTGGCCTACCCGTGAGGAATCACAACGGTTAACAGTCGTTGTCATTGCCGTCACCATTGCCTTTGCTATTTTCTTTTGGGTACTTGATCTGATTTTTTCTGGTGGGATTAACGCCTTGATTAGAGCCTTTGCTGGCGTATAAAGCAGCCCTGGCGCTATTCAAGGTTAGGTATGAAGCGAGTAAAAATATGAGTGAGGAAATAGAAGGTAAAGAGGAGTTTGTCGAGTTGGCTGAATCAGCCAAAGACAAATCTTTATCTGAAAATGGCGCAACAGAAAAAGCAATAGAGACAATACCGGATGACGGCCGTGCTTGGTACGTGGTGCATTGCTATTCCGGCTACGAAAACAAAGTTCGCCACAGCATTGAACAGCGCATCGAAACCATGAACATGCAAGACAAAATTTTCGATGTCGTTGTGCCCACAGAAGAAGAAATTGAGATCAAAGACGGCAAAAGACGCACCGTAGAACGCCGCGTCTTTCCCGGCTACATCCTCGTCCAAATGCTCCTGAACGAAGATTCCTGGTACGTCGTGCGTAATACACCCGGCGTTACCGGCTTTGTGGGCATGGGCAACGAACCCACCCCCCTCCGGCAAGATGAAGTAGACAAAATCATGAACCGGATGGAAGCGGAAGCCCCCAAAGTCAAATTCGATTTCCAGATTGGTGAAAAAGTGCGCATTGGTACCGGGCCATTTGCCGATTTTATCGGTACTGTATCCGAAATTGACCAGGATCGAGCCAAAGTCCGGGTTATGGTCTCCTTCTTCGGGCGAGAAACCCCCGTCGAACTCGACTTTTTGAACGTAGAAAAAATATAAATATTAAAGGACTGAAGGTTACCGCCAACAAGACAAGCGCTTTCATGGCGTTTGCCAGGTGGCTGGCAGCCGGCAAACTTTGTAATTTGGAGGAGCCTGCAAAAGGCGCTTGTACTCCATGGAGGATATATGGCTAAGAAAGTAAAAGCAGTAGTAAAAATTCAAATCCCCGGCGGCAAGGCTAATCCGGCTCCGCCTGTGGGTACGGCTTTAGGGCCGCACGGTATTAACCTGATGCAATTTTGCAAGGAATACAATGCCAAAACGTCCAATCAAGTCGGGCAGATCGTTCCTGTAGAAGTAACCGTCTACCAAGACAGCAGCTTCAGCTTCATTTTGAAAACCCCACCTGCTTCTGCCCTGCTCAAAAAAGCAGCCGGTATCAAGAGCGGTTCTGCCGAGCCGAATCGAGATAAAGTAGGTACTGTCACTACCGATCAGCTGCGGGAAATTGCGGAAATCAAAATGAAAGACCTGAATGCCCGTGATATGGATGCGGCAATCAAAATTATTGCCGGTACAGCCCGTAGTATGGGTCTGAATGTGGCCGATTAAACAAAATGTGGGAGAGTCGGTTCAACCGATTCGTTTTACCACAAGGAGAGAACATGCCAAAACGAGGTAAAAAATACAGAGAAGCAGCAGCTAAAATTGATCGTGATAAGTTGTACTCACGTGAAGAAGGTATCAAACTGCTCAAAGAAACCGCTTACACTAAATTCGACCCTACTGTCGAAGTTCATATGCGCCTGGGTGTAGACCCGCGCCATGCCGACCAACAGATTCGGGAAGTCGTCAATTTGCCCCATGGTCTGGGCAAAAAAGTGCGTGTACTGGTATTCGCTGAAGGCGAAGATGCTGCTCTGGCTAAAGAAGCCGGCGCCGACATCATTGCCGATGATGAAGTCATCAAGCAAATTCAAGACGGCTGGACAGAGTTTGATGTGGCCATTGCTGTGCCTTCCATGATGGGTAAGGTCGGCCGTTTAGGCCGTGTTTTGGGGCCGCGTGGTCTCATGCCCAACCCGCGCGCCGGTACGGTTGCTCCCGGTTCCGACTTACCGCGCCTGATTGAAGAGTCCAAAGCCGGGCGTGTTGAATTTCGTATTGACAAAACGGCCAATATCCATGCCCCATTTGGTAAAGCCAGCTTTTCTGAAGAGTATCTCAAAGAAAATCTGCAAACCATTATTGACGCCGTTAAACGCGCTCGTCCGGCATCAACTAAAGGCACGTATGTACGCAAGATTGTATTAGCAAATGCCATGGGACCGGGAATTAAACTTGATCCCTCTGAAGCTTTGTCATAGAATTAGCGGCGCTCGTTACGTTGCGAGCGATTTACAATTACATAAACACTGCTTTACCAAAGACAGTTGGTTACGATAACGTATTAAATTTACCAGCCGAGGTGAGGAACAAAGATAAGTTTACAGATGGGCAAGCCTTTGGTTTGCCTGCATAACACTGTCATTGAAATCCTCATACCGGCCGGTATGAGGATTTTTTTATATCTTATAAAGGAGGTAACAAAGATTGGCTATTTCAAGAGCAAAGAAAGAAGAACTCGTAGCGCAGTATACCGAGTTGATTTCCAATAGCAATGCCATTTTCCTGACCGAATATACGGGTCTGGACGTCAAAGCTATCAACGCTCTGCGCGGCGATGTTTATGAAGCCAATGGGGCATTCCATGTCACCAAGAACACATTGCTCTTGCGTGCTTTGGAAGCATCCGATTACACCGTTCCTGATGGATTTCTGGAAGGACAATTAGCAACTGGTTTTGCATTGGAAGAAGCGCCTACCCTGGCAAAAACATTGGTTGGCTTTGCCAAGAAAAATGACAACCTGACTATTAAAGGTGGTTATATGGGCGACGTTTTTCTGACAAAAGAAGAAATTGAAGCCTTGGCAAAACTGCCTTCGCTGGATCAACTGCGGAGTCAACTCCTGGGTCTGCTCAATGCCCCGGCGCAGAATATTGCCAGTGTGGTAGCTAGTGGCGTTCGTCAGGTTGTTAATGTGATTGACGCTTACGCCAAAAAAGAAGAAGACGCAGTGGAAGCTGCCTAGTTGATAATTTGGTAATTCGTAATTTAGATAATCAAGAAAATAAAAATAGTTTTGGAGGATCATTAACGTGGCCGATTTAGAAAAGATTGTAGAAGACCTGAGCAGCCTGACCTTGTTGGAAGCTGCTGAATTGACAAAAATGTTGGAAGAAAAATGGGGCGTCAGTGCGGCGGCCCCAGCAGCAATGGCTATGATGCCGGGTATGATGCCTGGCGGCGAAGCAGCAGCGGCTGAAGAAGAAAAGACCGAGTTTGATGTTGTCATCAAAGAAATCGGGCCGAAGAAAATCAATGTGATTAAAGAAGTCCGCGCCCTCACCGGTTTGGGCCTGAAAGAAGCCAAAGCGGTTGTAGATGAAAAAGGTACTGTCATGGAAGGTGTTAGCAAAGAGGCGGCTGAAGAAGCCAAAGCCAAATTGGAAGAAGCGGGCGCTGAAATTGAACTGAAGTAGTTTTCACGGCAACGTGTCATAAAAGGCTGGCCCCGTTTGGGCCGGCCTTTTTGTCGTTTAGGGCATTCTTATGATTCAGTTTCTCCTGGCTTCTCAATCTCCCCGGCGGCGAAAACTGCTTGACTTGTTGGGGTATCCGTTTTCCAGCATAGCGGCAGATGCGGATGAAATGGCCGTAACCATACCTGATCCGGCTGAGAATGTAATGGAAACGGCCGTACTCAAAGCCACCATCATCGCCAGCCCACTGCCCCGTCCCGACCATCGCCAAATCATCTTGGCAGCCGATACAACGGTAGCTCTGGACGACGCTATGCTCAATAAGCCCGTTGATACCGCAGAAGCACGATATATGTTATTGGCTATGCGCAGCCGTTCCCATGAGGTACTGACCGGATATGTCTTGTGGGACATGCTTTCCGGGGAAAAATTGAGGGGGGTGAGTACGGCTGTAGTCACCATGCGCGATTATACTGACCAGGAAATTGATGACTACATTGCCAGCGGTGACCCAATGGACAAGGCCGGGGCTTACGCCATCCAGCACCCGAAATTTCGCCCCGTCGCCCGAATTGATGGCTGTTACCTCAATGTGATGGGCCTACCGGTGTGCGATCTCATTCTGGCCCTAAAACAATTTGGCGTCCCCATACAGGCGGATTTAACGGCCGTTCAGCAAGCTCACCAGAATTACCCTTGCCCTACGTTTAATAAATTATCCCAATTAACCCTCGAAATTTAAGCCGGGTCATGTTACAATGTTTGACATAAACCGATATTACGCAGTTTAATGAACGAGGGTAAGCGAATGGATGCAAAACTTCAGCAGGCAATAGACGCTTCACGGGCCGGTGATAAAGTAGAAGCGCAAAAAATTCTGGTCGAACTATTGCAGGAAAACCCGGATGAAGTTCAGGGATGGTACTTACTCAGCCTTCTGGTAGATTCCCAAGAACAACAGGCCGCCTATGCCGCCAAAGCCTTAGCTTTGGACCCCACCCATGAGAAGGCGCAGGAACGTCTGAGCCAGTTACAAACCAAACCGGCTGTAGCAGCCACGGCCGTAACCACAGAAGCGCCAGACTTTATCATCCAGGAACAAGGCGACACGTTGCCCGATTGGATGGCCGGTGATGAAGAATTAGTGGCAACCACGGCCGTAGCTGCCGCCGAACCCCCCACAGATGGCCCAGTCGAAGAAGAATTACCTGACTGGATTCAGGAACCGGTCAGCGATAGTTGGATGAAGTCCGACGAGCCGGCCCCTGTGGCAGAAGCAACCGCAGCCCAAACAAAACCAGCCCAAAAAACGGCCGTAAGCCAACCCAAAGCCACCAAACCCAAGAAGAAAAAACAAAAGAAAAAGATCAATCGCCTCGACCTCATCCTGGCTCTGTTAGTCCTCGCCGTCATCATCATCGTCATATATCTTTTCTATCTGGTAACGTCCGGTTAATCTATGAAAAAATGGGCCGTTACCGGCATCATAATCATCCTGCTTCTCGGTGGCGCCGGGCTTGTTTATTACGTCTGGGGCAACTTGCCCAATTCAGTCTATGCCATTGATACCCCCATTAAGAGCAGCCCGGCCGATTGTCCTGGCGATGCCCGGTTTGCCGTGATTGGCGATTATGGGATTGCCGGGCAACCGGAAGCCGACGTTGCCGCTCTGGTAGATTCGTGGACTGTAGATTGGGTACTAACCGTCGGCGACAACAATTACCCCAACGGCGAAGCAAGCACGATTGACGCTAATATCGGCCAATATTACCAAAGCTACATCGCCCCCTACACAGGCAAATACGGGCCGGGTGCGGCCGAAAACCGCTTCTTTCCGGCTCTGGGCAACCACGACTGGCGCACTGGCTCCATCCAACCCTATCTGGATTACTTTACTCTACCGGGCAATGAACGATATTACGCTGTAACCCTGGACTCCGTGCAGTTTTTCCTTCTGGACAGCGACCCGCATGAACCGGACGGCCGTACCGCAAACTCCCCTCAAGCCCAATGGTTGCAAGACCAAATGGCCGCCTCCACCGCCCCCTGGAAACTGGTTTTGATGCACCACGCCCCTTACTCCTCTTCCGCCAAACGGCTGCCAGACCGGGAAATGCGATGGCCTTTTGCCGAATGGGGCGCTACGGCCGTCATCACCGGACACGATCACATCTACGAGCGTCTGGAAGCGGAAAGCATCGTCTACTTCGTCAACGGGCTGGGCGGCAAAAGCCTCTACCCCATCCGCCGTGCTGCCCCGGAAAGCGTTGTACGCTATAATGAAGATTATGGGGCCATGCGCATCAACGCCAGCCCCACCTGCATCAATTTCAGCTTCTACAACCGGCAAAACCAACTCATTGACAGCTACACACTAACCCAATAATTCGTTCACTGCCCAATTCGTTATACTCCTCCCGGTAAAACGACTATGAATCACCTAAAAACACCTAGCCAAATAATCACTCTCATTACCTTGTTGGTAAGTTTAGCCGCCCTCCCTGCGCCAACTCAAGCCGCCATAGCCTGCCCCGGCGGCGTCCAATTCGCCGTCATCGGCGACTACGGTGACGCCAGCCAGGCCGAAGCAGATGTAGCCACTCTGATAGATTCCTGGAACGTAGATTTCATCCTCACTCTGGGCGACAACAATTACAACGATGGTGCAGCGACAACGATTGACGCCAATATCGGCCAGTTTTACCATGCCTACATTGCCCCCTACACCGGTGGTTACGGTGCGGGTGCAGCCACAAACCGCTTCTTCCCCGCTCTGGGCAACCACGATTGGAACACTAACAACGCCCAACCATATCTGGATTATTTCACCCTACCGGGTAATGAGCGATACTATACGGTCACGCAAGGGTCGGTACAAATTTTTGTGATTGACAGCGACCCGCACGAACCGGACGGCCGTACCGCCACATCCACCCAGGCCCAATGGCTGCAAACCCAATTGGCCGCCTCCACCGCCACCTGGAAACTGGTCACCATGCACCACCCGCCCTACTCCTCCTCCAGCATCCACGGCTCTGACGAGACGATGCAGTGGCCTTATGCAGCCTGGGGAGCTACGGCCGTACTCGCCGGCCACGATCACACCTACGAGCGCCTCTGGGCTGAGGGCATCCCCTACTTCGTTAACGGGCTGGGTGGGCGCAGCATTTACGGGCTGGGCGCCCCCCTGCCCCAAAGCATTTTCCGTTACAACAACGACTACGGCGCCATGCGCGTCTTCGCCTCCGACTTCTGCATTAACTACGCCTTCTACAACCGCAGCGGCGCACTCATTGACAGCTACAGCCAAATCAATCCAGCCTACCTCACCAATAAAACCTTTCTACCGTTTATCCAGTAATTGGTGATGCGTAAAAACATAGCGCGTCTTCACACATCACGCTTTCACGTATCACACCAAAACCTACTTTTTCCCTCTGAAATTCGCCATAAACTTGCCCTGAAATTCATTTAATTATATAGTTTTCTCTTATGATGGAACTTGGGCACATTAAAGCCTGTTTACGCACAGATACCGGGCAAGTCCGGGGACATAATGAAGATTACATCTTTACCCTGGAACCTCAAACCTCTGAAGAAGCAGGACAAAACGGCTGGCTGTATATCATCGCTGATGGCGTAGGCGGCGCCGATGCGGGTGAAGTAGCCAGCGAATATGCCACTGAACGTATGGTTCTCCATTACCAAAACAACGTAAACGCCGACTGGGGCGAGCGCATCATTGACGCCATGCAGGCGGCCAACACCGATTTACGCAAACTGGTAGCAGACCGCAACGACAACAGCCGCATGGCGACCACCATGGTCGCCGCCGTTATCCGGGACAGCCACGCTTACATTGGCAACGTGGGGGACAGCCGCGCCTATCATTGGCGCCACGGCCGTCTCCGGCAAATCACCAAAGACCAGAGCCTCGTCGCCAAACTGGTAGAAGAAGGCGCTATTACCCAGGCCGAAGCGGACGTCCACCCCCGGCGTAACGTCATCCTTTACAGCCTCGGTTCCGAAAACACACCCAAAATCGAACTGTTTGAGCTTGATTTGGCAGAAGGTGACTTGCTGCTGCTTTGTTCCGATGGCCTGACGCGGCATCTAACCGATGAGGAAATCAACACCATTATCAGCCGTACCACACCGGAATTTGCTACGGAACAAATGATCTTCCTGGCCAATGAACGGGGTGGCGAAGACAACATCTCAGTGGGTATCATTCAATTTGGGGAAAGGGTGCTAGAAGAAACACGGCCGTTTATCCCGCCTATCCCAGAACAATCACCTCTCGTCGTTTCCGAACCGGCTGCCCAGGTCGCCGTCTCCCCAAGCCATGACCGCGCCCTGCTCTGGCTGTATACCATTGCCCTGACCCTGTTCATGGCCGTCCTGATCTTTATCATCTGGTTCATCTTGCGCGTTTAATCCCTTCAGATTGCGCTTCGTGCAGCCAACCGCACTCATACAAAATTAACGATCAGATCGTACTATTAGCCCGATTCAGTGCCAGACACGGGGTAAACGGTTTTGGTTATTTACAAATTTTATACCCCGTGCCTGGCACTGGAAAAACACGAAACTTTTCAGACATTTGTGGCCGCACCGCCGCAAACGTCTTTTTATAACTATACAAGTGACAGTCACTTTCACCAGAAACACTGGACGAAAGCGTGATTTTTGCAAGTGACTGTCACCTCAACTTACATACACCATTGGAGGTCACATGTTAGCAAAACTACGCATTGTCCCCTTGGGGGGATGCGGGGAAATTGGCAAAAACATGACCGTCATCGAATATGACGACGAAATCATCGTCATAGACGCCGGCATCATGTTCCCCGAAAACGATATGCTGGGGGTAGATTCCATCATCCCCGACTACAAATATCTACTGGACAAACTGGACAACATCAAAGCCGTTCTCATCACCCACGGCCACGAAGACCATATTGGCGCCATCGCCCACGTCATGCGGGATATAGACGCGCCTGTTTACGCCACACCGCTGACGGCTGGGTTAATCGAGGTCAAACTGCGGCAGGGCGGCCTGCATAGCGAAGTGGAACTGGTACCCATCCAGGCCGGCGACAAGTTTCATATCGGGCAAAACTTCACCATCGAGCCGTTCCACGTCGCCCACAGTATCCCGGACTGCGTCGGCTTCGGCGTCACCACGCCCGCCGGCCTCATCGTCCACACCGGCGACTACAAATTCGACCACACCCCGGCCGACGGCTGGCCGCCCGATTTTGCCAAGCTGTCTGAATTTTCCGAGCGCGGCGTTCTGGCCCTGTTGGCCGACAGCACTAATGCCGACCGCCCCGGCTGGACAAAATCGGAAAAGGCGATTGAAAAAGGATTTGACGAATTATTTCGTAATGCTCAGGGTCGTATCATCATCGCTTCCTTTGCCTCACTCATCTCCCGCATCCAGCAAGTGGCAGATATGGCGGAGAAATACGGCCGTTACCTGGCCATCACCGGCCGTTCTATGCGCGACAACGTCAAAATGGCCCGTCGTCTGGGCTACCTGGACATTGACGACAGCATTCTCGTGGACATTAGCGATATTGCCAGCCTGCCGGCCCACCGTGTAGTCATCATGGCCACCGGCTCACAAGGGGAACCGTCAGCCGTGATGGGACGGCTGGCGCGGGGGCGGCACAACCGGCTGCAAATTCAGGAAGGGGACACCGTTGTCTTTTCCGCTCACGCTATCCCCGGCAACGAGGAACTGGTTTATCGCACTATCAACCAGCTATACCGGCGCGGAGCCAACGTCCTGTACGAACCCATCGCCAACGTCCACGTATCCGGCCACGCCAGCCAGGAAGAGATGAAACTGATGATCAACCTGGTGCGCCCCCGCTTCCTGATTCCCGTTCACGGCGAACTGCGCCATCTAACCCAGCACGCCAAATTAGCCCAGCAATTAGGCCTCCCGGAAGAAAATATTGCCGTCATTGAAAACGGCACGCCTTTAGAACTAACTCAGGATGAATTGACTATCTGCCCCCGGATGAAGGGCGGCTACATTTTTGTGGACGGGGCCAGCGTAGGCGATATTGATTGGTCGGTGCTGCGGGATCGGGACAAGCTGGCGCAGGGAGGCTTTTTCTTTGCCGTCCTCAGCCTGAATGGCGACGGCCGTATGCTGGGCGAACCAGACATCGTTTCCCGCGGCTTTTTAGACCCTGTAGAAGGACGGGAAGTCATCGAAGGGGCCAAAGATACGATTGAGCGCATCGTCAACCAGCACCGGGATACAGGCGGCGGTAAACTGAGCAAGAAGATTGAAGATGCGCTGAGCCGCTATTTGTACGCCGAAACGGGGCGACGGCCGTTGGTGCAAGCCGTCATAAAATAAACCAGCCCATTTGCCCGGAAACTTTGAGTTTCCGGGCAAATGACCGTTAAAAACTAAGCGCCAATTCCTCTACCTCATCCACATTAAACGTCTGCCGCGCGCGCCAGAGATCATAATTGCTTTGCATCAGCAGCCAGCTTTCCGGCGAGCGGTCCAGCGTTTTAGACAGCCGCAGCGCCATTTCCGGGCTGACATTGCTCTGTCCATTGACTAAACGGGTAAAAGTCGAGGAAGAAACCTTGAGCTTGGCCGCCACAGTCCGATAGCTGATGCCCAACGGTTCCAGATACACTTCACGGATAAATTCGCCGGGATGGGGTGGGTTGTACATACTCATAAAGCATCCTCTTTTACAAATTGTAGTCGCGTTATCCCTACCGCGCCAGAGTAAACGAGGTAGGGATAACGCGACTACCATGCCTAAAGTTTTTATCCTTCCGGAGCGGGAAATGTAGGCAATGGCGTACCTGTCGGCGTGGGAGAGGGCACGGCCGTAGGCGTGGGCACAAACTCAAAATTCGTGGAAATTACTTCAAAGCGCGTCTGGCCGGGCAGCACTTCAATCTCCCGCTTAAACTTGTACTGCCCGTTGTTCACGTCCAGAATCAACTCATACTCCCCGGCCGGCACGTCGCCAAAGGCAAAATTTTCCCGCCAGACCGGGTCAGAGGCCACTGTGGGGTAATAAGTGCGCTGCTGGCGGATGGGCTGGTCACTGTCCTGCGGAATCAGCGTCAGCAGCGCCCCGGAAATCATGCGGCTGCGTTTGTCCACAAAACGGCCGGCTACCGTGCCGTATCCCTCATACGGGGCCAGCCACAACGCCGGATTACGCGCCGCACCGTACTTGTTCACCCCCACCCGCACTTCCAGATGCACGTGCGACCCGGTCACTTCCCCGGAACTACCCACCCCGGCAATCAACTGCCCCTGCTCCACATAATCCCCCTTCTCCACAAACAGTTCCAGCGTGTGGGCATACAGCGTGTAAACCGGCTCTCCGTTGATTTGCCAATCATGCTCAATGACGACGGTATTGCCGTAATAGTTGACGCCGTTGCGCGGGCTGGGCAACGGCCCGGCGTGAATCACCGTGCCGGAACTGGCGGCCAAAACCGGCGTGCCTTTCTCATTGGGGAAATCCTCGCCATGATGGATGCGGTAAGGCGAGCCTTTCAGGACATCATTGCCAAAGGGGTACCATTCCAGACCATAAGTGCGGCTGGTGGCGGGCAACGGCCGTGCCAGCCAGTAATGGTCGTCGGGATGGAACGAGAGGGGCACTTCATACGGCGGCGGCCGCCAATCGGCCGGGGCAGCCGGGCCGGCATCGGGCACGTAGCGTTGCTGAGCGGCTGACGGCCGTAGCCCTTCCCCTTCCGGCGTAGGCACGTCAGCCGAAATGGGCAATACAGTCGCCTCCGCCATAACCGGCACAGCTTCCGGCACGGCCGTAACCACCGCTTCCTCCACCAACACCGGAAACTCAGCCGCCGGAACCAACGTTGGCGGCACAACCGGCGCTTGCCGGCAGGCTGCCAACAGCAAAACCACACCTGTAAGAACACAAATGCGCCACAAATTATGCCGTTTCCCGCTCCACAATGTGCTTTTCATCTCTACGAGGAGAGAACAACGAATTAGGGAACAAACGAATCAAAAAATTCGCTTACTCCTCAATTCGTTGCCCTCACTCCTCCCCAAACACCCGGCGCATCTCCACAGACGTATACAACTGGGCCATCGCTTCCTCCCACGTCAGGTCTTGCCGATTTTCGTATTGCCAAAAGCGAATATCGGGGAAAAATGTACGCCAGCGGGGATTGGCCGGGACGCGCGTCCAGCCGTAATCGGCTGCCAGCGCCGTAAAGTCTACGTAATAACCGGCGGGGATCGCCTCCTTCAACTTGCCGCCCTGTTCGTAATAAAGCGGATCGTCCCCGCTGCGCGCCTGAAAATCCCAGGGAAGAGCGCGCAACGGTTCGCCCTGGCTGCCATCCTGTTTAGCCGTCCGCACGTAGACGCGCCAGTACGTCTCATTACCCACGTCCTCACGCACCACTTCCACGCGCGGCTCAAAGCCCAACGCTTCCCGGTAGTACAAATTGAAAGCCCGCCCCGCCTTGTGCCACGTTTTGGGGGATTGGCCGGGCGGCGGTTTAGCCTCAATCGGCTCAAACATGGCATCCAACTGCCCTAAAAAGTCCCAGCCCACTTCCGCCATCACCCGCTGACGCAGGGCCTCAAATGATTGATCCACGGCGTCGGCCAGGTAGGGGGAGGGAGCGTTCACGTCCATCTCAAATAGCTTAACGGGGGGCTGGTTACGGCTGGGGCGGGCCAACGCTTCCACAAAGAGCGGCTGGTCGTCCGGCGCGCCGTCAATATATTGCAAACTTTCGGCCATCGCCGGGGTCAGGTTCACGGCCGTCCACGAAGGCGACTCGATGCGGCCGTCCGCAACCAACATCTGCGGCGTCACCCCCCAGGCTTCCCGGCTGCCCGCCACCAGATAGCTTTGCCCGCCCCGATCATACACCGCCATAAACGACTGGCTGTCCGGCGACCAGACCGGCTCGCGCCCTTGCAGATTCAGGCCGACCGGATCGCCGTCCGGCAGGTACGTCTCCGTCAGCAGCTGGGCGTAAATCACGGGGATGGCTCCCTCGCCGGAAAAATAACTCAGGTAACGGCCGTCCGGCGAAAAAGCGGCCCCGTCCTCGTGAACGCCCGGCGTCTCCGTCACATTCCACGTCCCCTCCCCCGTCGCGTCATCCAGCGAGCGCAGGAAAATGTCCTGATTGCCGCTGCGCCAACTGGTAAAGGCAATGTGCCGCCCGCCGGTAGGCGACCAAACCGGGTTAAAATCAGGGGCCGGATCGCGCGTCAGGCGAAAGGGAGCGGAACTGCCGTCGGCCGGAACCAGGTAGATGTCCAGATTTTCCTGCCGGTAAGCGGTAAAAGTAAGCCACTGGCCGTCCGGCGACCAGGCCGGTTCGCCATCGTACCCCTTGTCGCGGGTCAGGCGGCGCAGCTTCCCGGCAGTGATGTCATACACGTAAATGTCCCAATTGCCGCCGCGCCGCGAGGCAAAGGCTATTCGGCTGCCATCGGGACTCCAGGCGGGGTCGCGGTCTGGTGCGGGATCAGTGGTGATGCGTACCGGTTCGGCCTGGCCAATGGGCAGCATGTAAATATCATTGTTGCCTTTGATGTGTTGGCTGTAGAGGATGGTTCCGCCACCCGTAGTGGGATCTGGCGTAGCCCAGGGCGTGAGTTGGATGGCAATGGTGGGCACAGGCGTCGGCGTTTCCGGCCGGGGAGTGGGGGTGAGAATAATGGTCACACTTTCGGCTACGGCCGTGCCCTGTCGATCCTGCATACTAATCACCCCCACCGCTAAAATGAGGGCAATGGTAGCTACAGCCATAGCCACACGCGCCGTGCGATTGGAATGAATCCGGCTGCGCGGTTGGCGGCGGGCAAATTCAGTTCCGGCGGGAGGCGACGGCCGTTTCAACCGTACCCGCCAACGCGCTTTGGTCACTTGCCAGCGAGAGTTGAAGCGACGGCCGTACTTGCGGCGCGGTGGTTCAGTGACACGCCAGAACCAGGCTGCCGGAATTGCCGCCAATCGCCACAGCCAGCCCAGAAAGCGGCGTATTTGCCGGAAAATCCAGAAGGTGAACGGCCGTAACACATCCCGCACCAGCCAGATAGCCGGTTCCACCAGCAGCAAAATAAACGGCCGCCAAACAAAATCAGTCAACAAACGGCGCAGGGCCAGACCCATCCGCCCCAAAAAGCGCCAGACGGCCGCCCAAACCGGCCGCATATAATCCCACAGCCAGCGCAGGGGCAACCACAGGGGCATAGTCAGGAAAAAGAAGGGGTAGTACACGAACCAGGTCAACAGTTTGCGTAAAGCCAACCCCAACCTGCCCAGAAACCGCCACAACGGGGAGAAAAGTGTGCGGAAGAACTGCCACAATCGTCCGGTCAATCTAGCCAATCGTTCACGCATGTTAATGTCAGTTTAACACGCCCGATAACTATGTCAAGTACAATATGTCAACTCTTTTTGTAGGTTAAGCTACTGCACGCCGGATATTCTGCGTCATAATCAACGGCGATGGCAGCCAGAATAATCTACAGCAATCATTGTTTCCCTTTTTGGGGAATTCAAGTGAGGAATGTCCCTCAAAGAGCGGCGGGTTGTCACCAAAGTCAGGGGGATAAATTGGCAGCGAGTCCCTGACAATCATAAACAGTTAACCCCATTTTAAGAATTTTGTGGCATACTATTAGCCATGGCTCAGCGAACGAATGCGGAGTGGCTGAACGATTTACAACAGCCAGGGGATGTCCAGGCCAGCGCGCTGGCTGATTTGCGCGAGTATCTGCTACGGGCGGCGTTTGTCTATCTGCGTGACGGCCGTAGCGAACTCCACCACCTTTCCAGCAACGACTTGATGGAAATGGCCGAGGACTTCGCCCAAAACGCCCTGCTCGCCCTGCAAGCCAATCTGCACAAATTTCGCGGCGACGCCAAGTTTACCACCTGGGCTTATCGTTTTGTCATCAATGAAGCGGCAGGCGAACTACGCAAGCGGCGTTACCGGGATTTTTCCTGGGATGAGGCGGCGGAAGGGGAAACGGCCGTGTTCCACCAACTCCTGCAAGCCGATCTACCTCTGGACCCCACCCTGCAAGCGGAACGGGAAGAATTGATTCGCTTTCTGGTTAACATCATCGAAACCGAGCTAAACGAACGGCAGCGCGTCGCCATTCTCTGTGTCCATTTTCAGGGGCGCTCCATGCAGGAAACGGCCGAAATTTTGGAAACGTCGGCCAACACCCTGTACAAGACCCTGCACGACGCCCGCAAGAAGATCAAGGCCAAACTGCTGGCCCGCCACTACAGCATGGGCGATATATTGGCCTTATTTGACACTTTGTGGTAAGAATTATCCGATCATTTGCATCCTATCTATAACGTATTGCGTACCAGAGGTGACAGTCACTTGTAAACATTGCGGTTTTGTCCAGTGCCTCTGTTAAAAAGTGACTGTCACCTATATATTCGATTGATACATCACGTATCACGCAGCGCGTATCACGCTTTTTGGGAAGGTCGCTTTGGCTGAGGAAACATTTACCCGCTGGATTGAACAAGTCTACACGACTGAAGAACACGAAATAGATTGTAAACAGTTGCAAAACTTTTTGCCGGCTTTTGTGGATGCAGAAGTAGAAGGTGAACGGCTGCCGCATACGGCCGTTATCCAAACCCACTTGCAGCACTGCCCCGACTGCCAGGAAATCTACGAAGGGCTGCGCCTTGTCGTCCGCGCCGAGGCGGAACTGCCGTCTTTGACAATGGATTGAGTTGAGTAATTGGTAATTGAGGTTGATGGCTACTATAACTCTGAAAGAACAAACACAAGAACTTTTGCAGGAAACATTCCCTGACGAAAAAGATTTAGACGCTACTGTTCGGCAACTTATCGAAGCGGAGTATTTGCGGCGGTTAAGACAATATCGCCGCACTGATCGTTCTCTATCACGCAAGTACGGGCTATCCTTTGACGAATTTGTCAGTCGGCGGACAACAAAGGAAATGAATTATAGCTGGCAAGTTGAACAAGACGCGATTGCCTGGGAAACGGCCGTTGGCGGCATTCTGACAATGGAACGTAAGTTAAAAGCCTTACGTGCAGTTGATGAATGAGCTGTCCGATCTAAAATCTGAGGTGCTTGACGCTTTAGAGAAAGTATGGTTTGTCCAATCTATTGGCAACGTTGAAGAAACAGACATTACATTATCGCTGCGTTTGCATATACGGCCGCAATTCTTTGTGCAATTGTTCTTCGGTCAACGATCCGGTTCATTGTATATGGCGTTAATTGAAGGGGAACAGCGTATTTTTGGCATTGATCGTGAAACAGGGATTTGGCATATTCATCCCTACGAAAATGTCGAGAAACACGAACAATTGCCAGAAGGATTAGGCCCAAAGCCTCTGTTAGCTTTCTTAGCGCGTGTAGAAGACCTGTTGCTTGAGCAGGATTTGTTATGAACCGATACTTGATGACCAATTACTAAATTCCTCCCCCCACTTTGTAAGAAATCCCCACCTATCTCCATCTTATCTACAAATCACACAGTTACGGCCGTTCCTTTTGAGAACTCAGTAGGGCGATTTTGAAAATCGCCCTACGCCTAAGCTGGACAACGTAGCAGATTTACAATTGAAGAAGTGCGCCATTGTGAATCTGTCCGTACCTAAACAGGGGAGCATTGTCAAGAAGAGGGTCGCCGAACCAATCTGGTTTGTGTTGACCCTTTTTGTGTTTTAGAGAGTAGAGATTAGAGATTGGAGATTAGAGATTTGCGGTAAATGACCGTCAATCTCCAATCTCCCAATTTCCAATCTCCTCCAGGATGGAGACAAACCATGAGCCAAAAAAGCATTATGACCCGAATCGCCGAATTACAGGACATCACCGCCTTCCGCGATCTGCATTGGGAAGGCACATTCGAGGAATATCTGGAAATTGCCCGCCAGGACCCGCGCGTGGCCCGCACCTCCTACCAGCGCGTCTACGATATGATCATCTCCCACGGACAGGAAACCTATACCCGCAACCGGGAGCAGCTCATCCATTACAATTTCTTCGACGACCCCTTTGAGAACGGCAAGGACGCCGTTTTCGGCATTGACCGGCAGTTGATGGATTTGGTGCAGATTTTCCGCTCGGCCGCCCATCGTTACGGCACGGAAAAGCGGGTAGTCCTGCTGCACGGCCCCGTGGGTACCGCCAAAAGCACCATCGTCCGCCTGTTAAAGAAGGGGTTGGAGCATTATTCGCGCACGGAAGACGGCCGTCTCTACAGCTACCGTTGGGAACCAGAAGACGGCGAAATCATGGACTGCCCCATGCACGAAGACCCCCTCCACCTCATCCCCAACGAATTCCGCGAGGTCGTTCTGGAAGAACTGAACAAAGGGCGCGACGGCCTGGAACGCATCACCATCGAAGGCGACCTGTGCCCCGCCTGCCGCTTCGTCTTCAACGAACAACTGGAAAAAGCCGGGGGCGACTGGGTGAAGGTAGTCAATCAAGTCAAGGTCAAGCGCATCATCCTCAGCGAAAAAGACCGCATCGGCATCGGCACCTTCCAGCCCAAAGACGAAAAGAACCAGGACTCCACCGAACTGACCGGCGACATCAACTACCGCAAAATCGCCGAATACGGCTCCGACTCCGACCCCCGCGCCTTCAACTTTGACGGCGAACTGAACATCGCCAACCGCGGCCTGGTAGAGTTCATCGAAATCCTCAAGCTGGACGTGGCCTTCCTCTACGACCTGCTCACCGCCTCCCAGGAACACAAAATCAAGCCCAAGAAATTCGCCCACACCGACATTGACGAGGTGATTCTGGGCCACACCAACGAAGCGGAATACCGCCGCCTGCTCAACAACGAGTACATGGAAGCGCTGCGCGACCGCACTATCAAGATTGACATCCCTTACAACATCCGCTACCAGGATGAAGTGAAAATTTACCAGCGGGATTTCAGCCAGAAGAATGTGATTGGCTGCCACATTGCCCCGCACACACTGGAACTGGCAGCGTTCTGGGCCGTGCTTACCCGGCTGGAGGAGCCGAAACGGGCCGGGCTTTCTCTGGTGCAGAAGTTACGGTTGTATGACGGCCGTTCCCTCCCCGGCTTCACCGAAGATACCGTCATTGAGCTGCAAGAAGAAGCGGCCAACGAAGGGATGTTTGGCATCTCCCCCCGCTACATTCAGGACAAAATTTCCAACGCCCTGGTACGCGACACCAACCGCACCTGCCTCAACCCCTTCATGATCCTGCGCGAACTGGAAAGCGGCCTGCGCCACCACTCCCTCATTACCAGCAAAGAAGAGCGTAAAAAGTACCGCGACATGCTCTCTCTCGTCCGCTCCGAATATGACGAAATCGTCAAAAATGAAGTGCAGCGGGCCATCACCGCCGACGAAGACGCCATCAAACGCCTCTCTGCCAATTACATTGACAACGTAAAGGCATACACCCAAAAGCAAAAAGTACGTAACGAATACACCGGCCAGGACGAAGCGCCCGACGAACGTCTCATGCGCTCCATCGAAGAAAAAATTGAAATCCCCGACAGCCGCAAAGACGACTTCCGCCGGGAAATTATGAACTACATCGGCGCGTTAGCCATTGACGGTAAACAGTTCTCCTGGGATTCCAACGAACGCCTGCGCCGCGCCCTGGAACTGAAGCTGTTTGAAGACCAAAAGGATTCGATCAAGCTCACCAGCCTGGTTTCCAACGTCATTGATCAGGAAACGCAGGAAAAAATCGAAGTGGTCAAAAGCCGCATGATTAAAAATATGGGCTACTGCGACGTCTGCGCCACCGACGTGCTGAATTACGTCGCCAGCATCTTCGCCCGCGGCGATACGCAGAGGAGAGAGTGATCAGTGTACAGTTTTCAGTGTGCAGTTTTCAGTGTGCGAAAACTGCACACTGAAAACTGAAAACTGAAAACTAAAAAAATCATGAACCAAACCACCGCCCACCGCATAGATCAGGACGCCAAACGATTCCGCGAGATTGTGCGCGGGCATGTGCGGCGCAATTTGCGTAAATATATTTCTAACGGGGAGTTAATCGGCCGTCAGGGGAAAGATTTGGTCTCCATCCCCGTACCCCAGATTGACCTGCCCCGCCTCCGCTTTGGCAGCAAGCAGCAGGGCGGCGTCGGCCAGGGGGATGGCGACGTGGGCGACCCCCTCGGCCCCGGCGACCAATCCGGCAGCCAGGGCGCAGGCGACCAGCCAGGCCAGCACATCCTGGAAGTGGAGATGAGCCTGGAAGAACTGGCGGAAATCCTGGGGGACGAACTGGAACTGCCCCGCATCGAACCGAAAGGAAAGAAAAACGTGGAGGGGGGCAAAGTGCGCTACACCGGCATTCGCCGCACAGGGCCGGAAAGCCTGCGCTCCTTCAAACGCACCTACCGCGCCGCCCTCAAACGGCAAATCGTCACCGGCACGTATGACCCGCAAAACCCGGTCGTCATCCCCATCCGGGACGACGTGCGCTACCGTTCCTGGAACATCTACCCCCAACCGCAAAACAACGCCGTCATCTTTTACATGATGGACGTCTCCGGCAGTATGACGCAGCGTAAAAAGGAACTGGTGCGGCTGACGGCGTTCTGGATTGATACCTGGCTGCGGGCCAATTACAAAAGCCTGGCGGTACGTTACATCGTCCACGATGCGGCGGCGAAGGAGGTAGACCAGCACACCTTCTACCACCTGCGGGAAAGCGGCGGCACGCGCATCTCCTCGGCTTACCAGTTGTGCAAGAAGATTATCCACGAAGAGTATGACCCGGCAGAGTGGAATATGTACGCTTTCCACTTTTCCGATGGCGAGAATTTCGGCGGCAATGACGACAAGCTGTGCCGCGAGCTGCTGACGGACAGTTTGATCCCGCCAGTTAATTTGTTTGGCTATGGGCAGGTTCCGGGGGGATACGGCCGTATGTTCATGGAAACGATCAAATCCATCGAGGATGAAAAACTGGTTGGCGTCAAAATTAACAACCGGGAAGCGATTTTTGACGCGATTAAGGGGTTTTTGGGGAAGGGATTGTAGAGATTGGAGATTGGAGATTTGTCTAGTCTCCAATCTCCAATTCTCCAATCTCCAGGTTTAACAAAATGATCATCACCGGCGAATTGGCAAAATTACAACGAGAAATTGAAGAAGTGGCGCGTGATCACGGACTGGACTTCCCGGAAGTGCGCTACGAGATGGTAGATTACAAGACGGTTAATCTGCTGGCGGCGTATGACGGCTTTCCGGTGCGCTATCCCCACTGGCGCTTTGGCATGGAGTATGAGCGGCTGGCTAAAAGTTACGCTTACGGCCTGCACCGCATCTACGAAATAGTGATCAACACCACGCCGATTTACGCCTATCTGCTGCAAAGCAACCTGATGGTGGACCAGAAATTGGTGATGGCTCACGTCTGCGGCCACGCGGATTTCTTCACCAATAACTACTGGTTTGCCCACACCAACCGGAAGATGCTGGATGAGATGGCCAACCACGCGGCACGGGTGCGGAACTATATGGAACGATACGACCGTGAAACTGTAGAAAACTTCCTCGACGCCTGCCTCTCCCTGGACAACCTGATAGACATCCACGCCCCCGGCATCAAACGCCGCCCGGAACCGGCGCCCGACGAGGCGAATGAACCGGCTGCCGTCAAGAAGATCAAAGCCAAAGCGTACATGGACAGCTACATCAACCCGCCCGAATTTATCGCTGAACAGCAGCGCAAACTGGAAGAAGCCCGCGAACAGCGCAAAAACATCCCGGAGCAGCCGGAGCGCGACGTGCTGCTTTTCCTCCTGGAATACGCCCCCCTGGAAAACTGGCAGCGGGACGTCCTGGGCATCATCCGGGAAGAATCTTACTACTTTGCCCCCCAGCGCCAGACTAAAATTATGAATGAGGGCTGGGCTGTGTTCTGGCACACCCGCCTGATGACCAATCATTTTCTGGAACCGGAGGAGTTGATTGATTATGCGGAACATCATTCGGGCACAGTGGCGGCGCAGCACGGCCGTCTCAACCCCTACCGCCTGGGCTACCAACTGTTCCTGGACATCGAAGACCGCTGGAACCGGGGCGCATTCGGCCCGGAATACGAGAATTGCGAAGACCGGAAAGCCAAAGAAAACTGGGACATGCAGTCAGGGCAAGGGCTGGACAAAGTGTTTGCAGTGCGCCGCATCTACAACGACGTCGGCTTTATTGACGCCTTCCTCACCGAAGAGTTTGCCCGCGAACACAAGCTGTTCACCTTTGAGTACAACGAGCATATGGAAGAGTACGAAATCGCCAGCCGCAATTTTCAGGAAATCAAACGCAAGCTGCTCTTCCAACTCACCAATTTCGGCCAACCCATCATTGACGTGACAGACGCCAACTACGCCAACCGGGGGGAACTATATTTGCAGCACCGCCACGAGGGGATCGATCTGGATCGGGCCTACTTGGAAGCCACGCTGGAAAATCTGTACGCCATCTGGAGCCGCCCCGTCCACCTGGAAACGGAGATGGAAGACGTAGGCAAACTGATCTTCAGCTTCGGCCCGGATGGGAATACCGTCTGGTCAATTTAGTCTTAAGTAATCATCTAAAAATTACTTCCCGTTTTGGTTTGTAGTAACCGCTTTAGCGGTCTGGACGACTAAAGTCGTTACTACGAACTAATTTCTGGACAATTACTAAGTTGAACTCAACAATTTATCGCGGACAAACGTTAAGAAGTCGCGTATAGCATCCTCTGGAACATCGCTGATATGACTCGCAACCACATTATCCTCACTGCCATCGTGGAAGTGTTTGGGAAAAGTTGCCACATATTGCCATTTCTTATGCGGCGCATTATCATGGCGGTAAAGATCATTGGCGGAAATCAAACGGCGCTCCCAATGATAAGAATATCGCCCGCTGACCGAGATAAACACATCCAGCAAAGAGCCATCAACAATATCAAAACGTAATTTAAGCGGCATACCAGTTGGCAGAGAGACAATCTGGGCGCTAACAACAATATCGCCAAACTCGCGCTGCGAGATCGTTTCAAGTGTCTCGTAAATTGTCGAGATAGACATCCAGTTCTTCCAAATGAGCAGCCAGATTTTCGGCAACGATCAGGTCTTCCCACGCTGGATGTTCGGCCACATCCCCTTGAGCAATCTTATCTTCTAAATCTGTAACTGAAGTCGCCCCGTAACGGGTCAGGATGTTTAGCCGACGCTGCAATATCTCCCGCTTTTGCTCAGTTAGAAAACTAACCAGCGCCTGGCGAAACAGATCATCTTCGGTCATATTCAGCGTGCCGGCAATTTCTGCTATTGTGGACATCACTGGTGTCATCATTAATTCCATCCGACTGAATCAATTTTTCTATTGACGCAAATCCCTCTAATTTACGGGACTACTTCCATTATAACTCAAAAAGAGAGAATGTTTATAACCCTGTATACTATCTGGAACCGCCCCGTCCACCTGGAGACGGAGATGGAAGACGTAGGCAAGCTGATCTTCAGCTTCGACCCGGATGGGAATACCGTCTGGTCAATTTAGCGCTGGCCGGGTTAATCACCGCAACAATTCTTCAATTTCCTGAATGAGGAAGGGGAGATTAGGGCTGGTGAAAGAAAGATCGGGTGCGGGAATGCGATTGTGCTTTATATTGGGCGGCACGTGCTTGTGATGGGGGTGGGTAATGGCTAATGTAGGATCATCTGGATGCTCTTGAGAATCGTACCAATACAACTTCTCCTGACCCTGCCATACTTCATAGCCGTAGCCCATAATTTGACCTGCATTATCGGTAAAGGAAAGTTTTTCCCGGACAACCAAGCGGTAAGGGCCAATTTCCAATTCTCCCGTTAATCGGGCAACGGCCGTTCCCCGCCGGACCACAGTTAAAGTTGAGCGGCGAATGAGTGGATATTTTTGGGGCAGCGTGTAAATAAACTGCTCGTAATCAAGAAGCGACTGCAAGGGGTTCACGACGGGCAGCTCTGGCAATTAAATGGGATAATGTAGCATTCGTATCTTGCTGTAACAGTGATTGAATAGCCTCGCGATACATTTCCTGGCGCTGTAATAATATCTTGTACGTCCCGGCCCACTCCGACCAATCCAGCACCCAGGCATCATCTTCCGGTTCTTCACCTTGAAGATAAGCGTCATAAAATGTTTCGGTCAACACGCCATACTTGCGTTCAAACGTCAACAAGTCTTCCTCCATAGCGTGAATATCTTGCACAATCTCGTCCAGAGTCATAATCGTCTGCCTCGCTTAACCGCATTATACATAACAAATCTTCACTCCCATTATAACTCAAAAAGAGGGAATGTTTATTAACGCTGTCACAAACGTCCCAAAACTTCTAACGCCCGATCCGGGAAGTTGCTGATGAGGCCGTCTACACCCATTTCGATAAAGCGGCGTATTTCTTCTTTCTCGTTGATCGTCCAGAGGTGTACGGCCGTATTATTCCGATGCGCCGCCTGAACAAAACGCGGTGTGGCAATGGTCAGCCGGTACTTCTCCTCCACCGGCGGCACTTGCACGGTGTGCGCCCGCCCCCGGTACCAACCTTCCAGATGTAATTTACTCAACAGGTACAGCCACAAGGTTTCCCGCAGCGAGGCCACCCGCACCACTTCCGGGCAGGTACGGCGGAAGGCATGCACGGTTTTGTTGGAAAAGGAACCGACGCACAAGTTTTCGCTCAGGTCATAGTTGCGGATTAGTTGGCAGAACGGCCGTACAATACCCGGCTCCTTCTGCTTAATGTCCACGTTAATCCACAAATGGGGGAACGCCACAAACACCTCCGCCAGTGTAGGGATTGTTACCCCCTGGCCGCGAAAAGGATACGTTTGGCCGCCGTCAGGGGTGAACCGGTAGCCGGCGTCCAGTTGCTGCAATTCGGCCAACGTGAAATCCTGGATACGGCCGTGACCATTCGTCGTCCGGTCTACGGTAGAATCGTGGCACACCACCAACACCCCGTCCCGCGTACTGTGGATATCCATTTCCAGGCCGTCAATCGGCAGTTCCGCCGCCTTGCGGAAGGCCAACATCGTATTTTCCGGGAAACGGCCGCTCCAGCCGCGATGGGCCAAAACCACGACGCCCCCTTGATGGGCAAATGGTCTGTTTGGTAACCGCATAACATCACGCCAGATCGTTCGGAGAAATATCCATCATCTCGGCAAACGCTTCCTTGACGCCAATCTCCCGGCAGCGCTGCAAAAGAAACAAATGCTCTTCCAGAAAATCACCCGTTTCATCGTCCTCCATCATGTACGCCGATTCTACAATAACGTCCAGAACGTCCTCCGCCTCCTCGCTCACCAGTTCCGGGTGCATCTTAATAAATTCATAGGATTCTTCCCAACTGTCACAGCTCACAAACTCATCCAGCGCAGACGTCAACGGCGACGCAAGCGCAGCCATGGCATCTGAGGTCAGTATTTCTTCAAATTCCGCCAGCGTTTCCACAGCTTCTGCATACGCTTCCGGGTCTTCTTCCTGCAACCGTTCCAGTCCGGCCATCATCCGGTCTGTCAATGCCCGCGCCGCTGCTTCCGGGTCGTCGCTGAGAGTAACAGGCAGCATCAAAAAAGGTATTATCTCCAGTTCCTCCAGCCACGCTTCTTGCCAGGCGGGGCCTGCCGCCTCTGCCAAATGGGCAAGCAATTCTTCCATCTGCTCGACAGCGGCTTCTTCAGCTTCCTCATCAGGTTCCTCAGCACGCAGCAATATTGCCGTCGGCGGGCAAAAAATTAAAACCGGGTCGTCTTCAGGCCGGTACAGGAGTAACGGCCCATCCACCTCGCCGGTAAAACCGCACTGCGGGCAAACAAGCGTATGCAGCGCGCCATTGCGTATATCAGCTAACAAATCCGGCCGCTCGGCCGCGTCTACGACCACCCAAATTTCGGTTTCAAACATCTGTCCGCAATCCGGGCAGGTCAGGGAACTGTTTTGCGCCAGGGAATGAGTCATCAGAAAAATCTCCTTTGGGAAGCTGTTGCGAATACCCTGTTCTCAATCAGCCCCCTTTTTTTACCCGCCATTGTACCGGAATCAGGCAAAAGGGGAAATCTTGCTGTTTTGGGAAAACAAGCCCATAATCAACAGCATGAGTACGCAACCAACGGCCGCCACCCTTTCCATCTATCGCCACCTGTTCGGCTCCGTAGCCGAAGAGATGGGCGTAACGCTGGAACGGGCGGCGTACAGCCCCAACATCAAGGAACGGCTGGATTTTAGCTGTGCGGTTTTTCTGGGAGACGGCCGTATGCTGGCCCAGGCCGCCCACATTCCCGTCCACTTGGGGGCTATGCCCGCTTCCGTCCAGGCGGCCATCCGAGAATGCGCCCCCTTCCAGCCCGGCGACATCGTCATCGTCAATGACCCCTACCAGGGCGGCAACCATCTGCCCGACATCACCCTGGTTTCCCCTGTTTTTGTGCCCACGCCCTCACGGGGCGAGACGGCGCGGAATAACGGCAGTTCGTTTGACCATGACCATACCGCGTCATCCCGCCCCTACGCCTCATCCCCCTATCCCTCACCCTCTCATCCCCTCACCCCTACCTTCTTCGTCGCCAGCCGCGCCCATCACGCCGACGTAGGCGGCATGGCTCCCGGCTCCATGCCCCTCTCTACCGAGATTTACCAGGAAGGGATTATTATTCCGCCGCTGAAGCTGGTGGCAGCGGGACAGCGCAATGAAGCGGTGTGGCGGCTCATCCTGCGCAATGTACGCACGCCGGAAGAACGCAACGGCGATCTGAACGCCCAATTGGCCGCTCACGCCATCGGTGAGCAGCGATTGCGTGAGATTGTGTTTCGGTACGGCCGTACCGAAACCCTGACCCACGCTACAGCCCTCATTAACTACGCCAAAAAGATGACCGAAGCCGCCATCAGCCAAATCCCGGACGGCCGTTACACCTTCTGCGACTATCTGGATGACGACGGCCAGCCGAACAGCGAACCGATCCCCATTCAAGCCACCATCACCGTCAGCGGCAGCCAAATGACAGTAGATTTTAGCGGGACGAGCGCGGCCGTAACCGGCAATCTCAACGCTGTCCCCGCCATCGCCCAATCAGCCGTAGCCTACTGCGTGCGCTGCACCACCTTGGCCCTGCTGCAAACCGATCTGCCCATGAACGAGGGGGCGTTTGCCCCGGTCAAGGTTATCATCCCGCCCGGCTCGCTGCTCGATCCCCGCCCGCCCCACGCCGTCGCCGCGGGCAACGTGGAAACTTCCCAGCGCATCACCGACGTCGTCTTCGGTGCGCTGGCCCAGGCCCTGCCCGATGTCATCCCCGCTGCCAGCCAGGGGACGATGAATAATTTGACGTTTGGCAGCGCTTTTGCGGATGAGGAAGTGAGGCGTGAGGGGCCAAGGGGACAGTTTGCTTATTATGAGACAATTGGCGGCGGGGCCGGGGCCGGGCCGGAGGCAGACGGGGGCAGCGGGATGCACGTACACATGAGCAATACGCTGAATACGCCGGTGGAGGCGCTGGAATACCAGTTTCCCATTCGCATTGAGGCATACCGGCTGCGGCGTGATTCCGGGGGGATGGGCAAACATCGCGGCGGGGACGGCTTGGTGCGGCAGATTCGTTTTTTAACGCCGGTGAACGTGACGGTGACCAGCGAGCGGCGGGTGTTACGGCCGTATCCCCTCCAGAACGGGCAGTCCGGCGCTGCCGGAAGGAACACCCTCATCCACCAGGATCAAGTCATCCCCCTGCCCGGAAAATTCAGCCGGAAATTGGAAGCTGAAGATATGTTGGTCATTGAAACGCCGGGGGGCGGAGGATGGGGAAAATCAGCAAAATAGCGTTATTCGTCGGCGCCTGCCGAACTCTCTGACAACAATGCGGCAAACTCATCCAGGTCTTCCACCAAAATAGCCTGGCGGCGCAGATAGCGTAATTGGTCAGCATTACTGACGGCAGCTACTCCCTCCTCCATTTCCGGGGGAATACTACCAAAACGCACCAGCAAATTGTCCAGGACAGCTTCACGCAAACCCTGTTCAATGCCTTGTTCAATGCCTTGTTCAATACCTTGCTCAATACCTTGTTCAATCCAGTGATCAGCTACCGTTTGCATAATCTCACTCCCTTCTTCGGCCAACATATTTTGCACTATTGTCACCATTTCTTCCGGTTGCAAATGCGCAGCCGCCTGTCCCACATAGTATAGCACGGTATGCAAGTATTCCAACGCCGTTCGGCTCCCCGACAGATCGCGGAACAGAGCAAAGATGTCGGCCAGATACTCATGCAGAGCCGGATCGAAGATGTAACGCATGACCAGCAAGCCAATTTGCAGCCTGGCTGCACCGCGCACTTCCTCGTCGCTATAACGGGACAAATCGAGTAATTCATAACGTGCCTGGGGCCAGTACGGCCGTAACACCTCATCCCCCGCAAACAACCCGCTAAAATCTGTCGCCACACGCCACCGCTCACGGCCGTGGTACAACACCAGCGGAATGATCGGCTTCAAGTCTTCCCCGTTGCGCCAATCATTCTCCCAAATACGCATCTCGTAGCGCAGCACCTGGAATGGCGTGTCCGGGTCGGGGTAGCTTTTATGTTCCAGCAAGATATAGACGTAGGCAGAACTTCCGTCTTTCAATGCCACCTTGTAAAGCAGATCAGCAAACTGTTCCTGCAAATCGGCATCTATAAAACTGTCGGATTGGGCTTCCAGCGAATTCAGGTCAAGGAGAGCCACAACGTCCGGCGGCAGATAATTTGCCAGCAGGTCGCGGGCCACTTCAATGCGGGAAAATGTCTCTTTGAAGAAGCGGTCATGCGGGTTGGCCAGTTCGCTCATGGAGATATTATAGCATGGCAATTGGGTAATCGGGCGAGCTTCTGTATAATTTACGCTCGTTGATAAAAAATTTGTCTCACGGATGAAGGGATCACAGATTTTTCCCATCTGTGATCCCTTCATCCGTGAGACCTTTATAAAGGAGCAGCACATGTCTGAAGAGGAAAAGAATGGCAAGAAGGATGAGGAAAGCAAGCCAGAGCCTGAAGACCAGATTGTAACGACGCAGCATACGGCCGTCATCAACAACCAGGAAATCCGCTACACCGTCACCACCGGCACCATCGTCCTCAAAGAAGAGGAGGAAAAGGAAGGCAAAGCGGAAGGAGAGAAAGCCAAAGCTACCGTCTTCTTCATTGCCTATACCCGCGACGACGTAGCCGACGTGACCCAGCGCCCCATCACCTTCTCCTTCAACGGCGGCCCTGGCTCCTCCTCCGTCTGGCTGCACCTGGGGGCCTTGGGGCCGCGCCGCATCCTCACTGACGATGTAGGCAACCTGCCCCAACCTCCCTACCGCTTGGTCAATAACGATTACTCCATCCTGGACAAAACCGACCTCGTCTTTATTGACCCTGTCAGCACCGGATTCAGCCGGGCCGTACCCGGGGAAGAACCAAAGCAGTTTCACGGCTTCAAGAAAGACATCGAATCCGTCGGTGACTTCATCCGGCTCTACGCCACCCGCTACCAGCGCTGGACGTCGCCCAAATTCCTGATTGGCGAGAGCTATGGCACTACCCGCGCCGCCGGGCTGTCTGGCTATTTGCAAGAACGGCACGGCATGTATCTTAACGGCGTCATGCTGGTTTCGGCCGTCCTCAATTTCCAGACGCTCATCTTTTCGCCGGGGAACGACCTGCCTTATATTCTCTTCCTGCCCACTTACGCCGCCACCGCCTGGTACCACAAAAAGCTGGACGATGATCTGCAAACGGATTTGTACAAAACACTGGCGGAAGTAGAAACCTTTGCCCGCACTGAATACACGCTGGCCTTAATGCAGGGGGACACGCTGCCGGACGAGGAACGGGCGCAAATTGGGCAAAAGTTATCCCGCTACACCGGCCTTTCTCCAGAATATATTGAGCGGGTTAACCTGCGTCTGGAAATCCACCGCTTTGTCAAGGAACTGCGCCGGGACGAAGGCATTACGGTGGGCCGTCTGGACAGCCGCTTTACGGGGATTGACCGGGATTCGGCTGGTGAGCATTATGAATTTGACCCCAGTTACGCCGTCATTTTAGGCCCATACACGGCTACTTTTAACGATTACGTGCGCCGCGATCTGGCCTTTGAAAATGACATCACTTATGAAATCCTGAATATGAAAGTCTGGCCCTGGGATTATTCAGATCACCAAAACGAATACGTCAACGTGGCGGAAACGCTGCGCAAAGCGATGACGATGAATCCACACTTGCGAGTGTTTGTGGGGAACGGCTACTTTGACCTGGCAACGCCGTATTTTGCCACCCAGTACACCTTTAGCCATATGGCACTCCACCCCACCCTGAAAGATAATGTCTCGATGGCCTATTATGAAGCGGGACATATGATGTACGCCCATCAGCCGTCTTTGGCGAAGTTGAAGGCGGATTTAGATGAATTTCTGGACACGGCCGTACCCACTGCCTGACAAGGTGACAAGGTGACAAGGTGACAGGATCGTGCTGAAATTACAATCCAGGAACCAATTTGCCACGCTGCTGGATGCGGTTGTATTGACCGGGGAAGATGACGGCCGTAACGCCATCATCTACATTGCCACAGACCGGGAACCCATATTCATCTCCCGGCGAGAGTTCCGGCAGCGCGTTAGTGGCTATGCGAATAGTTTGCGGCAGGCTGGCATCCAACCGCGGGATTTGGTCGTCATTGCCCATACGCAAAATCTGGAAAGTATCTACGCCTTCTGGGGCGCGCTGCAAATCGGGGCTATCCCCTCCATGTTCCCCACCCTCACGGAAAAGCTGGACCCGGACATTTACAGGCAAAATATGGCGGAGTTGGTGCGTCTCTCTGACGTGAAGGCCATTTTGACCAACAACGACTTTGCCCCCACGCTGCAAACGCGGGTAGACTGCCCGGTATACAGCACAACCAACCTCCCCAACCCCCAATCTCCAATCTCCAATTCCCAATCTCCACTCTCCAATCCCGACGAAATCGCCTTTTTGCAGCATTCCAGTGGCACGACCGGGCTGCAAAAAGGGGTAGCATTGTCCCATACGGCCGTCCTCAACCAACTCGCCAGCTACAGCGACGCCATCCGCCTGACAGCAGAGGACGTGGTAGTAAGCTGGCTGCCCCTTTACCACGACATGGGCCTCATTGCCGGTTTCCTGCTGCCGCTGGTGCAGGGCATCCCCCTCGTCCTCATGTCCCCCTTTGACTGGGTGCAGCATCCGGCGCTGCTGCTGCGGGCGATTGATCAGTTCGGAGGCACACTCTGCTGGCTGCCTAACTTTGCCTACAACCATTGCGCCCGTCGCATCCGCAAACGGGACAAGGCCGGCCTTTCCCTGGCTTCCATGCGGATGTTCATCAACTGCTCGGAACCGGTGCGGCACGACAGCCACCAACTGTTTCTGGAAAAATTTAAGGCGCAAGGCGTCACGCCGGAAATGCTGGCGGTCAGCTACGCTATGGCGGAAAACACCTTCGCCGTTACCCAAACGGAGCCAGGGCAGCCGGCCCGGTTGGACGTGGTTGAGCAACAGGCGCTCACCCAAAACCGCCTGGCCCAACCGGCTGCCCCGGATGATCCGGGCGCGCTGGTTCAGGTTTCTTGCGGCCGGCCGATTGCGGGCACGGCCGTGCGCGTTCTGGACGATCAGGGCAACGAATTAGAGGAAAGAGAGGTGGGGGAATTGGCTGTGCAGAGCAACTGTATGCTCACGGAATATTACCGGCGGCCTGATTTACGGCCGTTCCGCGACGGCTGGTATCTGACCGGCGATATGGGCTACGTGGCTGACGGGGAAGTGTACATCATTGGCCGCGCCAAAGATTTAATCATCAACGCCGGGAAAAACGTCTATCCCCAGGACATCGAAGCCATTGTCAACACCGTACCCGGCGTCCACGCCGGCCGCGCTGTCGTCTTTGGTGTGCCGGACGAGCGGGAAGGTACAGAACTGATCGCCGTCGTGGCCGAAGTGCAAACAGATGCACCGGCAGTCCGCAAAGAAATCGCCCGGCAAATCCGGCAAACAGTCGTGCGGCAAAGTATGGTGACGGTCAGTTACGTCCATCTGGTCGGCCCCAAATGGCTCATCAAAACGTCCAGCGGCAAAATTGCCCGCGCCGCCAACCGGGAGAAGTGGCTGCGCGAGAAACAAAATGACCGCAGAATAGGAAAGGCCACAGATAAAAATTAAATATCTGTGGCCTTTCCTATTCTGCGGTCTATTATTAACGCTGAACAGTTACACTGCCGGATACCCTTCAGGAAAAGGCAGCTCCTCCACTATACTCAGCTTCCGCGCTACAAAATCCGGGATATTATTCCACGTTTCCTGTCCCACCACCGACTCATCCACAATCAACACAACCTGATTGGCTTCCGGGTCGTACTCGTCCACAAAATCAGTAGGAACAAAAATATGCTCGCCCAATTCGTCGGCAAAGATTTCCAGGTAAGCCGCCCACAACTTCAAACCGGGGTCTACTTCCTCATCCGGTCGAAAATGGATGCGTACCGCACCGCCCAAATGAACACCATCGGCCGTATACACATCCGTAAACCGCTTTAACCCTTTGTCCAGAAGCATTTGCCAGGCTTCTTCATTGCGCAATTCCATCAAATTAGTCATATTTCCTCCAAAAATGGGTAACTGAGTAATTGGTAATTGGGTAATTGAGCAAATTACTCAATTACCAAATTACCTGATTACCTAATTTGGCCCAGCCGCCTTAATCTCTTCCGTCACGCCATCTTCAAACTGTTTGAAGTTTTCAATAAACATACCCACCAGTTTTTGCGCCTGAGCGTCATACGCTTCTTTATCTTCCCAGGTGTCGCGCGGATTAAGAATCTCATCCGGGACGCCGGCAATATGTTTGGGGATTTCCAGGCCAAAATACGGTTCAGTAAATGTTTCCGCCGCATCCAAGTCGCCGTTTAATACCGCATTAACCATCTTACGGGTATAAGCCAGCTTCATCCGGCTGCCTGTGCCATACGGCCCGCCCGTCCAACCGGTGTTAATCAGCCACACCTTGCTGTCATGTTCCTCAATCTTCTCGCCCAGCAGCTGGGCATATTCCCCCGGATGCAACGGCATAAACGGTGCACCAAAGCAGGCGCTAAATTCAGGAATCGGTTCCGTCACGCCCCGCTCCGTACCGGCTACTTTAGCCGTGTAACCGCTGAGAAAATGGTACATTGCCTGGGCTTTATTCAAACGGCTGATGGGAGGCAGGACGCCAAAGGCGTCGGCCGTCAGGAATAGCACATTTTTGGGGTGCCCGCCCGTACCGGAAGGATCGGCATTGGGGATATGGGTAATGGGATAGCTGGCGCGGGTGTTCTGCGTCAACGTACCGTCGTCCAAGTCAACCCGGCGCGTATTGGCATCATAAATGACGTTTTCCAGGATGGTGCCAAACATGCGCGTAGTGGCATAAATTTCCGGCTCGCCTTTCGGGTCCAGACGGATTACTTTAGCGTAGCAGCCACCTTCAAAGTTGAAAACACCGTCATCACTCCAGCCGTGTTCGTCATCGCCAATCAGGTTGCGGGACTGATCGTTGCTCAGAGTCGTTTTACCTGTGCCGCTCAAACCAAAGAACAGGGCGGTATCTTCTTTCGTCTCGCCGTAATTGGCGCTGCAGTGCATAGCCATCACGCCCTGCTTGGGCAAATAATAGTTCATGGCCGTAAAAATGCTCTTCTTTATTTCACCAGCATATTCAGTACCGCCAATCAATACCAGCTTTTTACCAAAATCTACCAGAATAAAAGTTTGGCTGTTTGTCCCGTCAAACTCCGGTTCGGCATGGAAGCGGGGCATATCAATAACAGTGAATTGGGGTACGTGCTTTGCCAGTTTTTCCGGGTCCAGTTCACGGATAAACATGTTGCGGGCAAACATACTGTGCCAGGCATATTCGGTGATGATGCGGACGGGCATCCGATACCTTTCATCTGCTCCAGCGTACCCATCAAATACAAAAATATCTCGATTTTGGATATACGCTTTCATGCGACGGAAAAGGTCGTCGAATTCCTGCTGCGAAATGGAAATATTGACCTTCCCCCACCAAATATCATCCTCGCTGGTCGGCTCTTTGACGATAAATTTGTCATTAGGCGAACGTCCCGTATGATCGCCGGTATCCACAACCAGAGGCCCCAGATGAGCCAAAACCCCCTCACGCCGACGCAATGATTGTTCATAAAGCATAGGTGTTGGCAGGTTCCAATAAACGGTACCGGCATTGTTTATGCCCAGATTGTCCAGACCATATTTGCTTACATACGCACCAAAGTTTTGCATGATTTCTCCTATTGTGTGCTAGACTGATTTTTGCAGGACTTACCTGGTGATTTTATTATGAACGGGGAATCGGGTCAAAGTGAATGTTCACCTCCTCTCGATGACATATGTAACGGATTTTGCCCCTTACAATTCGCCGCGTTATTATCCTGCTAATGAGTGATCAGAATGACTTGCACGCTACCTGGCACGGCCGTCTCAACGTGCGTTGGCGGGCTACTGTACAAACAGGTATAGTCCACCTCATGCACTACCTGGGCCGGGATCGCTTTCACCGGGATGATTTTGCCATCACCCACCTGCCCCTCACCGTACCCGGCCTGGCCCCGGCCTTTGCCGGTTACCGCATTATCCACATCACCGACATTCATTATGGGCACTGGGTCACGCAGGAACGGCTGGAAGGGATCGTAGCCCTTATCAATGAGCAAAAGCCTGACCTGGTAGTTAATACCGGCGATTTTATATCCTACGTTCTGGACGAAATTGCCCCGGAGATGATTCAGGCGCTGCAAAAGATTGACGCGCCGGATGGCTCACTGGCGGTTATGGGCAACCACGATCATTGGTTGGGGGCAGAGCGGGTACGCCCGGTTTTACAGGAAGCGGGTCTGACTTTGCTGGACAATGACGTGTGCGCCATTCACCGCGGAGATGCGGCTTTGTACGTGGCCGGGGTGGATAACGTGACAGTGGGAGCGGATGATCTGACGGCCGTACTCACCAAACTACCAAACGACGGCCCGGCTTTGATCCTGGCCCACGAACCGGATTTTGCGGATGAGACGGCCGTCACCCACCGCTTCTTCCTGCAACTGTCCGGTCACTCGCATGGTTCGCAAATCATTCTGCCCGGTATTGGCCCTCTCCTGCGCGGTCACCACTTCAAAAAATACCCAGTGGGACGCTACCGGGTAGGCAACATGGTGCAGTACACCAGTCGCGGCGTGGGCACGCACACCTTCCGCCTGCGCCTCAACTGCCCGCCGGAAATTGTGGTCATTACCTTGCACCCGGCGAGATTGGTTCAATCTTGAAGATTGAACCAATCTGGCTTTAGTCGGCGACGACCGGCAGAGCTTGCTTGCGCCGCACGGGCAGGAAGGGAATGGGTTCCACCTGGGAAAGTTCGTCCTTGTCCAGATAGGCGTCCAGGGCGGCAATAAAGTTTTTGTACACCTGCTGCATCTGCCACACAATGCCGTCCGGCCCCAGCGACCACCACTCGTCCGGCGTGAAGTAGGCGGACACATTGGCGTCATCCCCACTACGGCCGTACCACTGCAACATATGCAAATTGTCTGACTGGGCCAAACGTAAGGCCAGATCAATCAAGGCCGCATCCCCCGTAAGGCAGGCCTTTTGGTACGCCTGCACCATCAACTGAAAGACCGCCTGCTGCGCCCCATTTCCCAGGAAAAATTCCAGGCCGCCATTGCCCGCCCAGGTAGAAGCAAAGGCCGGGAGGGGTAGATCGCAGCTTTCGGCCGCATATTTAACCAGCGCTTCGCTGGGCGTAGCAAAAGACAGACCGCGCTTTTGCACCTCGGCCGGAAGAGCGGCCATGAACTCAAAAATACCGCTGTCCTGCCGGTGATGTTCACCAAACGTCTCGAAATCCCAACCAATGACCAGCAGTTCGCCAGAGGCGTTGGCCAGCCAATCGGCGTACTGGTCGGCCATCAAAGGCCAGCCGGCCCAGCCCTGATTGGAGAAGCGGTAGCCCACGTCGTCGCTCAAATCGGTGTGCCGGGCAAACAATTTCATCTGGCCGCCACCGTTTGCAGCAGTGCTTGAAACTGTTCGATGGCCGGGTAATAGCAAGTGGCAGCCACTTTATGGAAATATTTCTCATTCAGAGCGTCATCAAATAACGCCTGACCCAGCACACAGGACAACGCCCCGGCCGGTAACGGTTCGGCCGGGAGGCGGGGACGGTGCGGCTGGTGAACGACGGTGTAAAACTTGTTACACGGATCGCCTGGCCGAAAAACAATCTCTCCCCGGTGGCAGTGCCGGATGTGGACAATATCAATAATTTGCGCCATGTCCTCTGGCGGCACGCTGTCAAACAAATTCAGTTGGCGCAAATTCCACAATCCCGACATCCCATACTTCTCGGATTTTTGACCCTGCTTTTAGTTTACCCCAACTATTGGGGAAAGAATGTTGGATATCCGACAAACAACCTAAACTTGCCGCGAATGAGAACAAGTTGAATTTCTGCCCACACTCGCTACACTTTATTCATGCGCCTGACACACGAACAATTTACAGCATTGGTAGCGGAAGCAGCAGACAGCCTGCCCCCTTTCTTTCTGGAAAAGATGGAGAATGTGGCGCTGGTAACGGCCGTGTGGCCCACACCGGATCAGTTACGCCGCGCCGGCGTTCCGCGCGGCCACACCCTGCTGGGCTTGTATGAAGGCATCCCCCTGACCAGATGCACCCACAACTACAGCCTGGTGGCCCCCGACGTTATCACCCTGTTTCAGGGGCCTATTGAGCGCGTGTGTGGCAACGACGAGGCAAAAATTCGTGAGCAAGTGCGCCACACCGTTATTCACGAAATTGCCCATCACTTCGGCATCAGCGATGAACGACTGATGGAGTTGGGCGCCTATTGAATTTGAATGGCGTACGGTTACGGCCGTGCCTTTCACTCTATCTAATTTAACCAACTGGAGGCAAACACTTTATGAGCAGCGAATATATACCCGAACGAGCTATGTTCATCTTTGCCCACCCGGACGACATCGAATTTGGCAGCGCTGGCACGGCCGCTAAATGGGCCAAAAACGGTTGCAAAGTCATTTACGTTCTCATCACCGATGGCAACGTAGGCAGCCACGAGATGGGTATGACCCGCGAAAAACTGGCCGAAATCCGCCGCGCCGAGCAAACGGCCGCTGCCGACGTCGCCGGAGCGCAGTGCGTTTTTCTGGGTTACGACGACGGCCATTTGCAGCCCACTCTGGCCCTACGCAAAGACCTGGTGCGCCAAATCCGCAAATACAAACTCAACATCGTCGTTTGCGGCGACCCTTCCTTCTATTACAGCGAGACCTACATCAACCATCCCGACCATCGCGCAGCCGGGCAGGCCGCTCTGGAAGCTGTCTTTCCCGCTTCCGAAATGGCGCTCGTCTTCCCGGAACTGGCCGACGAAGGCTTGGCGCCGCACAAGGTCAATTACGTTTATCTGTCTTTCAATCGGGGAAAAACCAACTTGTATGTTGACATCACGGACACAATGGACCTTAAGGTCGCAGCGTTACGCCAGCATGTCAGCCAGCTCGTGGATTGGGACCCGGAGGAGCGAATGAAGGAATGGGCCGCAGACACAGGGAAGAAAGTAGGGTTTCAGTATGCGGAGGCGTTTTTTAAGGTGACGCTGCAGGAAGTTGAGTAATTGGGTTATTGTTCCAGGATACGCCAGTTGTGAGAGAGGGCTGTTTTACGCAGCTTTTTGTCGGGGAATACGGCGACGGGGTTTTGGGCCAGCTGCAGCATGGGGATGTCAGCGGCCGTATCGCCATAGGCGGCGTAAATTTTGCCATTACGGGTAAAAGGTTCCAGCTGCGCCACTTTGCGAATACCCGTGTTAATAGGCGCAGCCACTTCGCCGGTAAAAATACCGTCTTTGTATTGCAAAGGCGTGCCGATGGCCTCAACGCCCAATTTTTCGGCCAGGATAGCCAGAACAGGTTCCATCACCCCCGTTACCAAAAGAACGCGACGGCCGTTACCCTTTTCCCGCTCTATTTCTGTGGTGACAGACGGCCGTCTATTCGGCCACAACTCCTGCTCCACCACAAACTGACCCACCTCCGCCATCTGCACTTCTGAATAGCCGGCAAACAAACGCAGTTGACCCAGCACCCACTGCTCCTTAAAGGCTCGCTCATCCCGAATCAGATGCAGGCGAAACAGCATGACGCCCAACATCTTCCGGCGCAAAAAGCGTTTGAACAGTTCTCCCTGGTCATGCGCCTCCAGATAGGTGCGCAGCCCGGCCCAGGTAGCGCCTTCCGTCAGCGTTCCCTCCACGTCAAAAGCAGCCACCTCCTGCGCATTATCCGCCGGGGATTTTAATAAAGCTGTCCGCTGCATCGTCATCATCACGCCACCTTCATTGAGATGGCATGATGGTAACAGATTTGACCGGGAAGGCCACGCTTATTCTGAATCAGATTTTTCCGGCGTCTCATCTTCAGAAGCTGATTTTTCCGGGGTATTAAATTTAGTTGCCAGACCATCCAGTTCCACGCTTAACCAATGCAGCCCTTTTGTTAAGCCCATGAGAGCTTTCTGGCCGACCTCGCTGGCCTGCACTTTTTCTGCCACCTGAGAGGCTTCGGCCTTCACCTTTTCCGTGGTCTCGGCGCTGCGCACTTCTTCAATCGCCTTGTCAATCTCACTGGCAAAAGATTGCATACCTTCACGTACTTCAGTTTCAAAACGCTGCCGTTCTTCACTGTTCCAGGCTGAGTTCAGCGTATTGACGAATTGGCGGCCCAAATTGCGCAGTTCGGCCGTTACATCTACCTCTTCCTGCACATCCGCCTTCGTTGTCTCTTCGTCTTCAACCGGAATTTCCACTTTCAGCCGTTCTTCTGCTTTCAGTTCGTCTACATTAGGATCATCGCTCATTATTTACTCCTTATTTTTATAAGGCGATTTGGCAAATCGCCCTACGATTATTTTTTACAGTGTACACCATTCTATACGGAGGCTCTACTTTTCGGTTGCACGGCCGTAACAGGTGACAATTCCCGCATAACGCCTACAATTATACGCATGAACGAACCAAAACGATTACTCGGATTTTATGCTCATCCTGATGACGAAATATTGTCCCCCGGCGGCACCGTTGCCCAGTATGCCCAGGCTAGTGTGCCCATTGAATGGGTCTGCGCTACCCGCGGGGAAGCTGGTCAAATTGCCGACCCCAGCCTGGCCACGCCGGAAAATCTGGGGCAGGTGCGGGAAAAGGAAATGCTCTGCTCCGCCCAAACGTTGGGCATCCGGCAAGTTCACTTCCTGGGCTATCGCGATTCCGGCATGGCCGGCACGGCTGACAACCAGCATCCTCAAGCATATGTGAACAGCGATCCGGCAGAAGTCGTGCCCCGCTTGGTAGAAATTATTCGCCGCTTCCGGCCTCACGTGGCCCTGACCTTTGAGCCGTGGGGCGGTTACGGCCATCCGGATCACATCACCATTCATCAGCATACGCATCTGGCGCTTAAAGCTGCCGCCGACCCCGCTTACCATCCCGAACTGGGAGAAGCATGGCGAGTATCCCGCCTTTTCTACCCGCTGCTGCGCCATGCTTTCTTTGCTGCCTTGCGGGAAAAGATAGCAGCCAGGAATCTGGACGTCAGCTTTTTTGACCAATTGCAGGAACGGCGGAAAAATGGCTGGCCGGATGACAACTATCAATGTGTCATAGACATTCGGGAAACATTCCACCGAAAATGGACGGCTTTCCACTGCCACGCCACCCAGTTTGGGGCGCACAACCTCTTCCGCCAAATCCCGGAAGCAGAAATGGCGGCGCTGCTCACCCACGAATATTTTGCCCTGGCCCAGCCGGAACCAGAGCCGGGGTTGATGTTAGACGATCTATTTGCGGGACTGGCGTAATGCGTGGAACGTGAAAGCGTGAAGACGTAAAAACGTATCACGTCTTCACGCATCACGTTAATCAATCAGGCTGCGGCCGGTCATTTCTTCCGGCTGCTCAATGTCCAGCAAATCAAGAATGGTGGGGGCCACATCGGCCAGAATGCCGCGCGGCCGTAAACGCACGTACTCATCAGAAATGACAAAGAAGGAGACCGGCTGAGTAGTGTGGTAGGTGTGGGGATTACCCGTCTTCTCGTCTATTAAAATTTCACAATTACCGTGATCGGCCGTGACCAGGGCCGCACCGCCTTTGGCTACGATGGCGTCAATCAGCCGTTGGGCGCACGTGTCCACCGTCTCTACTGCTTTGATGGCTGCTGCCAGCACCCCCGTATGCCCCACCATGTCCGGATTGGCAAAGTTCACCAGGATAAAATCGTCGTCGTGGGTGCGAATGCGCTCCAAAACCACTTCCGTCAGGGGGATGGCGCTCATTTCCGGCTGCAAGTCGTAGGTGGCTACCTTAGGTGACGGTTCTACGTGCCGGCCTTCACCGGGGAAGGGAGTTTCCCGGCCGCCATTGAAGAAGTAGGTCACGTGAGCGTATTTTTCGGTTTCGGCGGCATGGAATTGCTTGAGACCGTGATTGCTCAACACTTCAGCCAGCGGGTTAACCACGTTTTCTTCAGGAAAGATAACATCCACCCCCGTAAAGGTGTCTTCGTAGGCGGTCATGGTGAGAATGTGCAAGTCGGGGATAAATTTCCGGGGGAAGCCATCGAAATCCGGGAAGAGGAAGGGAGGCACAATCTGGCGCATCCGGTCGGCGCGGAAGTTAAAGAAGATGAGGCAGTCGCCCGGTTCTACCAATACGTCTTTATCTCCCACATCAATAGCTACAGGCAGAATAAATTCGTCGGTGACGCCTGCGGCGTAGGCGGTTTCCAGAGCTTCTGTAGCAGATACGGCCGTCCGCCCCTCATCGCTGCGGTGCAAGGCAAGCAAATCATACCCCTTTTGGGTGCGATCCCACCGTTTGTCCCGATCCATCGTGTAATAACGGCCGCAAACGTCAGCAATAAGGCCCGGATGATCCTGTAAATACGCTTCCAGTTCGGCAGCAAAACCGATGCCGCTGTGGGGTGGGGTGTCACGGCCGTCGGTAATCAAGTGTAAAATCGGGGCAACACCGTGCTGCTCGGCCATCTGCAGCAAAGCGTACATGTGATCACTGTGGCTGTGAACGCCCCCCGTCCCTAGCAGGCCAATCAAATGCAGTTTACCCCTTTTAGCCTTCACCTGCTCCATGGCCTGCACCAACACCGGAATCTCAAAGAAAGAGCCATCTCGAATTGCCAGATTGATCCGGGTCAAATCCTGATAGACAATACGGCCGCCGCCCAAATTGAGATGGCCTACTTCCGAGTTCCCCATCTGCCCATCCGGTAAACCAACCGCCTCCCCGGAAGCGTCCAGAATAGCCCGCTCGCGGGTGCGCAGCCATTCGTGATAATTGGGGGCATTAGCCTGCACCACCGCATTGCCATGTGCCATTTCCCGAATACCCCATCCGTCCAAAATAATGAGCGCTACTGGTTTATGTTTCATTTTTTTCTCCGCGGCAATTGATAATTACTCAATTACTCAATTGCGTAAATACAAAAGCGGCAGACTCAATGCCTGCCGCCCTGTCTAGCTCCTCAGGTTGGATTCGAACCAACAACCCCGCGGTTAACAGCCGCGTGCTCTGCCGTTGAGCTACTGAGGAACATAGCGGCGGAATTATAGCAAATGCAGTCTGTCTGTCAAGACAAATTTTGTGACGCCAGGGCCTGACACAGGGTATGTAACCTTTGGTAATTAAGCAGCTATAACGCCGCACCAGGCAGTTTATCGGGAGCCTAATCCTCCCGGTTTAGCGGTATATCGGCGTAGGAAACAGGGTCTTCAATCGGCTCCAGATGAATGATGATAGAAACCGGCGCCATCGCCCGGCGCAAATCACGCTCAACCTCTTCCGAAAGAGTGTGCGCCCGCTGCAAACTCCAGTCACCCGGCATTTGCACGTGCACAGAGACAAAACGTTGCACACCGGATTGTCGGGTACGCAAAGCGTGGTATTCAATGCCTTGCCCGGTGTATTTATTCAGGATAGCTTCTACTTTAGCTATCTCCTCGGCCGGCAGGGAGGTGTCCATCAACCCATTTGTGGCCTCTTTCAACAACCGCCAACCGGTAAAGAGAATGTTGGCCGCTACGATCAAGGCAATAATGGGGTCCAGCCGCACCCAGCCGGTGAAACCTACCACCGCGACGCCCAGGATAACGCCTACTGAAGTCCAGACATCGGTGAGCAAGTGTTTGCTTTCGCCAGTCAGGGTGATGGAATTGTTTTTCTGCCCGGCGCGGCGCAGCACCAGCGCCGTGCCCAGATTAGCCAGGGAGGCCACAACGCTGACGGCCAAACCGATGCCCACTTCTGCCAACGGCACAGGGGTAATCAGGCGCGGGATGGCGGCAATGACAATCATAATTCCCGCCAGCAAAATCATGCCCCCTTCCAGGCCAATCGAAAAGTATTCGGCTTTGGTGTGGCCGAAGGTGTGTTCTTCATCCGGCGGGCGGGCGGCTACGTTGAGAATGATGAGGGCGACCACGGCCGTAATCAAATTGATCCCCGATTCCAGCGCATCTGACAACAGCCCAACAGAATCCGTGATGTAGAAGGCGGCTAATTTGAGGGTAATGGTGAATACGGCCGTGCCAATAGACAGCCAGGCATACCGGGCCAACCACTGTCTATCTGGCATAACGCTCCCGAATATTAGGCACTAAATACGCCTCAAAGGCCCGCTGTACGTCATAATCCGGCTGCCAGTTCCAGTCACGGCGAGCCAACTTGTCATTCAATCCGGCCGGCCAGCTATCCACAATTCCCTGCCGCTTCAAATCCGGCTTATAGGTAATCTCTGCGCCGGGGAACGCCTGCAAAACCAATTCGCGGAATTCAGCGGCCGACAGACTAAAACTGGTAACGTTATACACGTCGCGGGTCAGCCTCTCTCTGGGCGCGTCCCACAAATGCAGCAGGGATTTGACCGCATCCGGCATCGCCATGAAGGGAATTGTCGTATCGGGACGGACAAAGCAGGCGTAGAGCTTACCTTGAGCAGCAGCGTGCAGCATTTCCGGGCCGTAGTCGCTGGTACCGCCAGAGGGCACAGTGTAGGCGCTGATCAAGCCCGGAAAGCGGACGCTGCGGAAGTCCAGCATAACCGGCGTCGTTTCGGCCAACTGTTGAAAGTGATGGCTGTAATATGCCCCCAACTGCTCGCAATACAGCTTGTTGCAGCCGTACATGGTAGTGGGATAGTTCCAGTCCCACTCCCGCACGTAAAAATCCCGCGCCTTCGTCTCCAAGTCAGGTAGACCATAGACAGCGATAGAACTGGGAAAGATAAAGCGCACCGGTTTGCCTCGATTTTGCGACTGCTCGGCCGCTAATTGCAGCAAAGCCAACGTGCCGTTAACGTTAACCTGATGGGCCAAAGCCGGGGCAAATTCGCTGCGGGTGGATAGCAGCGCAGCCAAGTGGAAAATAGTGCCAATCTCATATTCCGTCACCAGTCGGGCAAAGAGATTCTGGTCTAATACGTCGCCTTGAATGTGGATAGTTTGCCCGAACAGTTCCGGTGGCAGCGGCTTCAAATCCAGGGTCAACAAACTGTGACGACCCTCAGAAACAAACTCGTTGATCAACGCCTGTCCGATTTCCCCGGCCGCACCGGTAATCATAATGACTTTTTTACGCACTGGTAACCTCCTGATGACTTACGCTAAAAACAATGGTAACATCTATTTTACCTGATAAATCGCTAGAACTACAGTGAATCTGACATTTTTTGAGATTATGACCACACCCATTGACAACAACGAAACAGAAAAAGAACAGCCTACCTCGCCTGATGCACCCTACAATGTTTCTCCGCCCTGGACCAGAACGACTAAAGTCATCGTCTCGGTGTTTGGGTTGGTGTTTTTAGCTCTTTTTGTCTGGCGGTTTTCCAACATCTTGTTTTTGCTGATTGTTGCCGGTTTATTAACCTATTTGCTTCAGCCAATCATTACCCGTCTGGACCGTAACACACCCCTGAACCGGCTGGTCACCATTTTTGTCGTCTACCTGGGCATGGCCGTGGTCATCGTCATCGCCCTTATTGCCTTGGGCGTCGCTGCTTTTGATCAGATCAGAAACCTTATTATTCAGATTCCCAGTTTAATACTCAATATGACGGAGCAGTTCAGTGAATTCACGGTAGCTGAAGAGCCAATCATAATTGGCCCGCTGGTCATCATTCCCGGCACAATCCCCTGGGACACCATTGGCCAACAGGCTTTGGCTTTAGTAAACCCGGCTGTCAGCAATGCCACACAGATGATTACCAGTCTGGCCGGACAGACGGTGTCTGTGGTTATCAATATCTTCTTTATCTTTGTTCTCTCGATCTATTTTGCTATTGAAGCGCCCCGCATCAGTGGACATCTGAGCAAATATACGACGCCAGCCGGATACCAATATGATGCGGAACGTCTGCTGCGTAAAATAAAATTTACCTGGGATTCATTCTGGCGGGGGCAAGCCATTCTGGCCATTATCATTTTCTTTGCCGATTGGCTGGGATTGACGATTCTGGGGGTGGATAATGCTCTGGCTTTGGGTATTATCGGCGGGTTGATGGAATTTATTCCCACAATTGGGGCGTTAATCAGCACAGTGACGGCCGTTATCGTGGCCTTTTTTCAGACAGACGTGCCCTGGGGGTTAACAAATTTCCAGTTTGCTCTCGTTGTATTGATTTTTATGATCGTGGTTCAGCAAATTGAGAACAATATTCTGGTACCCAAAATTGTAGGGGATTCGCTGAAGGTGCATCCCATTATTATTTTGCTGGGCGTTCTCATTGGCGGTTCTATTGCCGGTATCATTGGAGCGATGCTGGCCGCGCCTATTATTGCCACGCTGCTTATTTTATTGTCTTACATCTGGAACAAGCTGAATGATCTGCCACCCTTCCCGGAAAAGAGAAATGAGGCAGCTAAAGAGAAGAAACGGCCGTGGTACCGCCGCCTGCGTGATCGGTTTTCTCACTAAATACCTATTCATATTTGCCTCTAAATATGCTATTCTGTGCCCATATTTAATGGGTTTGTAAGCGAGTCAAAGCAAACTGTGTATCGGTATGTCATTGCCAGATTTATTCCGTGAAGCTGTTAAATTAGCCAAAGCCGGACGCCGAGTTGAGGCCCGGAATTTGCTGCTGGAACTGGTAGATGGAAATCCTGACCACGAACTGGCCTGGATTTGGTTGAGTCAACTGGTGGATGATCCGGAAGACCGGATCATAGCTCTGGAGAACGCCCTGACCATCAATCCCGACCGACCGGAAACGGCCGTGCGTCTGGAAACGTTACGCCAACAAAACCAAGCCAGAGAATTCGGTCAGGCCGATCTGTTTCAGCAAGCCAAACAGTTGTACCGGGACGGCCGTAAAGCCGAAGCCCGGCAGCGTTTGCAAAAACTGGTCGCCCAGGAACCCAAACACAGCCAAGCCTGGCTGGGCTTGGCTTTGCTGGAACCCAAACTCGAAGACCAGATATTTGCTCTGGAAACCACCCTCCTCCTCAAGCCAGATCAGCCTAAAGCCAGCCGCAAACTGGCCCAACTGACACAATCTGACCAGATAGATTACCTGGCGCTGGGAAAAAAGTTTGAGGCTAACGGCCGTGTCCAAAAAGCGATCTCTGCTTACAAAAAAGTAGAAAAAGGAAAGTACACAACCACCGACAAAGCCATCGCCAAAAAGCACCGCCTCTATTTAGAAAGCACCCTCAAAGAAAAAAAACCGCTGAAATTCACCAATCCCACAACCCACTTAATCCGGCTTACCATCGGCCCTATCCTTGTCTATGTCATGTTGGTATTCATCCAAAGCGGCCTCAATCCGCTGCACATCTCGCCGCTTTTGCTGCTTGGCGGCCTGATTGTGCCCCTGGGCAGTCTCCTCCTCGTGGGCACGGCCAACACGCCGCACCATCCCTGGTGGAAACGATTGTTAGGGGAAGATGGTCTGACCGAAATCAAAAAACGCAAAATGATGGCCTTGCTGGGGCTGGTTCTCATCATGCTGCCCTTTACCCTGGTGCTGCTCGTCGCTTTTAACCGGCTGGCAGCTTACGAAGCTGCTTTTACGTTCAATATCAATTAAGTTATGCTGCCCTTAAACGATACCGAACCCAACCGCTATACCAGCTTCCCCTTTATGACGGTCACGCTGATCATCATCAACGTGTTCATGTTCATCGCTCAGGATTTAGTGATGGAATCCGGCCTGGAATCGTACCTTAAACTCATTCACGTGTACGGCTCGGTTCCCGTCCTGATGTTGAATGAAGAGGGTGGCGGAGCCTTATCTTCCATCACCCAAATGTTTATGCACGGGGGGTTGCTGCATCTGGGGGGAAACATGCTGGCTTTGTGGGTTTTCGGCCGCCGCGTGGAAGACGTGACCGGCCCCTGGCGCTTCCTGGCCTTTTATCTGGCCGTCGGCCTCTTTGCCGACATCATCAGCACTGTCAGCCGCTTCAATTCAGACATCCCCGGTATTGGGGCCAGTGGCGCGGTGTACGGCGTGATGGCTGCTTACCTGATTATCTTCCCCAAAGGACGCATCCGCACGCTGGTTTTCATCAGCTTTATCCCCCTGTGGCCCAAGTTACGCGCTTACTGGATTATTCTCTACTTTGTTCTGCTGCAAATTCCCCTTGCCCTGCGGGTGCTGCTTTTTGGCGCGGAATCTTCCATAGCCCATTGGGCACATCTGGGCGGCTTCTTTGGTGGCCTCTTCATTTTTTTCTTTCTCCGACCGGACGCTTTTCACCGCTACCGGAATGAATTGCCTTTGTAGCGAAGCGCATACCGTTATGTCACAGTATCTTCTCAATAAATAGGGGAGACAGAGTTAACCGAACTCCCCTGTTGGTAAAGGATGAAAAGCTGGCGATTGCTGTTGGATGAGATCAGCTAAACCGGGCAAAGCATATGTACCTGCTATCC
>JALUPA010000723.1 GCA_027054335.1 Ardenticatenaceae bacterium | reverse complement strand
GCGCCGGGTCTAATTGGGCAACATGCCGCGCCGGCAAAAGTGCAGCCAATAATCCCATCAGCAGGCCGCTCAGAGAAACGGTGACGATGGTGTTGGGCTGTATCACAATCAGGAATTTGGGGGAGTTGGTCATAATGGCTTGCCCGGCCAGCCAGGCCAGACCAATGCCCAGGATGACGCCGAATACGGCCGTTACCAATCCCTGCTGCGTCACCAGCCAATACAAATGTTTATTTTTGGCCCCCACTGCCTTGAGGACGCCATATTCGCGGGCGCGTTCCACCGTGGCCGTGTAAATGACCATCCCCAAAATGGCTGTGCCCACGGCAAAAGCAATCGTGACCATCATCTGTAAGGGAGCAGCGAAGACCTGCACGAACAAGTCCAGATCGTTTTGTTTCATCTCGTTAGTAGACAGAATTTCTACGTTGCGCAGGCGGCGGTTCAGGCGGTCGGTTACGGCCGTCACGTCCGCATCCGGCGCCAACCTGAGCAAGACAAAACTGGTCGCCCCCGGCGTCAGTAACAATTTCTCGGCCGCCCGTTTCGTCACGAAGAAAAAACTAGCCATCCAGGAATTAGTGCCGTCACTCAAACCCACCACTGTAAACTCCTCGTTCAAAATGTCAATCGTGTCGCCGACATGGAAGCCGTGCTGCTCGGCCATGACCCAATCCAGCACTACTTCGTCATCATCCTGGGGAAAACGGCCGTCTTTCAACTGCCACGGCCCACCGCCCGCTTTCGGATCATAGCCTACCATGTACGCCACCACTTTTTCGTCGTGCAAATCAAAAATGGTGAATTGGGAAACGATGGGCATGACCTGAGCCACGCCGGGCACGCCCCGCGCCTGGTCGGCCACGCCGGCGGGCAGCAGTGACGTAGCGCCCAGCAAATTGGTCACGCCTTCCTGGGCAATAATCAGATCGGCCGGGGTATTGTCCAGATAAGCTGTCACCTGCACGTAGATACCGGAGAGGAAGCCGTTGAGCAGGATGATGAGTGTCATCGCCAAAGCTACGCCGGTGATACTGAGCACCAGGCGAAATTTTTGCTGCCACAAATTACGGAAAGCGAGATAGGTCATAACGATACCGCCTTGACACAGGCTTCTGTTTGCATACAATGCCAATTGTCAACAATAGAGGTGAAAATGAGTATGTCCACAAAATTGGAACGGGCCATCCGCGCTTATATGGAACGGGAAACAGACCTGCGCGGCGGCGCGAAAATGGCTGATACCTCCTATAATCGTTTTCTCCATGAAGTGCAAAAGCGAAACATCGTTATACTGGAAGATGAAGGTTTTCTGGATCGTCTGGGGGCAATGGCCGATACCTTTGATAATGAATCGCTGCGTCAGGCAGTCAGTCATGCTGCATCCAAGACTGAATGATCTGGACAACAAGACGGGCTGCCACTGCTTATAATTCCCAATAATTGACGATCTCCAGCTCATCCTCATACTGTTTCAGTAATGGCTCCAGCTTGTGGATGCGCTGGCATTGCACGGCGACCAGAACGCGACGGCCGTTATCCCTCCGTACCGCTTCTATGATATTGTCCGCAATCAACTTGTTCTGTTCCTCCCACGCCGCCCGCATTTCGGCCGTCCACGACCATTCCGTCATCACGCAAAGTGAGTGACAGAACAATTCAAACAGCGGTTCATTGATAGCTTTTGGGCGGTCAGCTTTACGCTGCCCCCACTGCAACATGCGCTCAAATGTGTGCGCCATGCCCTGCCGCCAGCCCTCCTCCGGGGCAAAATCGGCAAAACGGTTGCCATTAGGGGCCACGGGAACCAGCACCACATCCGTAGCCGCTACCACCGGAGCCAGCGCCTCGCGCACCTCGACAGCCGCCTGGGACAAACCACCCCCTTCCCACATCTCGCGGGTGATCTCGGCGCAGAGCAAATCCGGGGCCAATTCGGCTACTAGGGCGGCCAGGCTGGCCAGGTCGTAGCCAACCGGTTCGTTATGCAGGTCGGATATGGTGGACAGCAAAGCCAGCCGGGTGCGTCGTTTGGCGTTCACGCTGCACGCTCTTTCGTCAGCGCCTTCGTTCTGCGCACTCGTAATATCCGGGTATTTTTTGCGTTCATCGTTTGTTCCCACAGCGTCATTTCTCTCGCCAGGATTGAACCAATCTGTGCTGCGCTATCCTAACAGAAGGGACAAAGCCGGAATCAACAAAGCGCCGGTGATAGTGGCCAGCACCACCCGCGAGTTAAAGCGCCGGTGCGCTTCCGGCAGCAAATCGCTGGCACCCACGTACAAAAAAATACCGGCCGTAAATCCAACTAACGGTTCAAAAGCGGCTGCCGGCAGCCACACAGCCAGCAAGACGCCCAACGGCGCAAAGCCGGCGTCCACCAGCAAGGCCAGCCATATTTTTGTGCGGCTGTAACCAGCCTCCTGCATAATCACCGTCGTCGCCAGGCCGCGCGGTACCTCATGGACAAATACGGCCAGGGCAATGAGCAACCCCAGAGCCGGCTCCACCTGAAAGCCCACGGCGATAGCCAGCCCGTCCAGCAAACTCTCAGTAGCGATGCCGATCATTGCCGGCCAACCCATCGTATGCGTCTCACACTCAATCTCGCCGCAGGTATGGATCATCACCAGTTTTTCCAGAAGATAGATGGAAAAGAAGCCTAGGAATAAGGCGAAGGCGTTGGGAGATTTCATTGCCGGGATCAGATCATAGAGGGCAATAGCCACCATCGCCCCGCCGGCGAAAGCAACCAGGTAACGCTGCTCGACGCGCCGCAAGCGCGTATACATCGGCGCAGCACCGCCGACGAGGGTGGCGGTGGAAGTAACCAGGGCGTAAAACATCGGGATCATGGAATTCCTTCAGGAGATGAGGGATTGGCCGCGGTCAATCCCTCCATCTCTATTTCTTCTCGTTCCCACGTTCTACGTGGGAATGCTTGCTGAACGCTCTGCGTTCTACGCGACGCAAAGCATCTGACGGGTCGTTCCACGCGGAGCATGGAACGAGGAGACTGATCTTACCCGCCAAACGTCGCATCGGCAATCATTCCCGGTTTCAGGGCCAGGTCTTCGTTGTCCAGGCTGAGGGTGACGGCGTAAACGAGCCGCACGCGGTCTTCCTTGGTTTGGATATTGGTGGGTGTGAATTCCGCCTCGTCAGCCACACGCAGTACTGTGCCCGTGAAGACGCGATCAGGATAAGCATCCACGCGCACTTCGGCCGTTTGGCCCGGCGTCACTAGGCCGAAACGGTCTTCCGCCAGGTAAACGGTCAATTCCAGCCGGTCTAAACGGCCGATTTCCAACACCGTCCCTCCCGGCAATACTGTCTCACCCGGCTCCGCGCTGCGGGTGAAGACGATGCCATCCCAGGGAGCGGTCAGGGTATATTTCGCCAGTTGCACATCCAGGGTGTCCATTTGCGCCCGGGCCGCATCTACGCCCGCCTGTGCTGCCGCAATTTCTTCAGCACGAGCGCCGTTTAGCAGCCCTGCCAGGTTCGCCGCGGCCACATCCCGTTGGGCAACGGCCGCATCAACTTGAGCCTGGACCGCTTCGATCTCCCCCGCGCGGGTGCCATTGAGCAAGCCTGCCAAGTTGGCTGCGGCCGCGTTGCCTTGCGCTGCCGCTGCCGCCACCTGGGCCAGCAGCGTCTCTACCGAGGGCGTACTGCTGTCGGGGGCAGTCAGGGCGTATCCGGCCAGTTGAGCTTGCAACCGCTGCACTTCGTTCCAGACTGCTTCTAACTGCAAGGCCGCGCTGCCGGAAGTCAGGGTTTCGTAAGCATCCTGAGTAGCCGTTGCCCAGGCTTGCCCGTCGTCCAGGATGTTCTGGGCTGCGTCCAGGGCGTCGGAAGTGGTGCGTTCGTCGGCGGCCAGGGCGTCGTAACGGGCTTGAGCCAGCACCAGGTTGGTTTGAGCCAGTTCCCAGTTTTGGCGCGCCAATTCCACCTGACGGACGTAAGGTAGTGTCTCATTCTGGGCCGCGTCATACGCTAGTTGGCTGCTGGTTACGGCCGTTTCTGCATCCGCCACCGCTTCCGCAAACGCCGCCATCACGTAGTCCGGGTTGCGCGTATCAGCGGCCAGATGGTCATCTTGATGAGCGGTTGCCGCTGCCAGGTTGTCTTCGGCCGTCGTCAACGCCGCGCGCATCGCTTCCAGTTGGTCAGTAGTCAGCGTCACGCGCAGGTTGTTGTACCTGTCCCACGCCTGATCGAGGCTGGCTTGCGTGGCTGCCACTGCTCCCGGTTCCGTTCCGGCCGTGAGCAGGTTCAGATTGGCCCGGACCAGGCGCGAGTTGGCCTGCGCCCCTGCCAGTTGCGCTTCGGCGGCGGCAATCTGTTCGTCGCGCACCCCGGCTTTGAGCAAAGCCAGATTGGCCTGCGCTGCCCGCAAATTGGCCTGCGCCCCCGCCAGTTGCGCTTCGGCGGCGGTAATCTGTTCGTCACGCGCCCCGGCTTCCAGCAGCGCAAGCTGGGCCTCGGCAGCCTGCACGGCGGCCAATATCTGCTCACGTTGGGCCACCAACAGGGTATCGTCCAGCCGCAACAGCGGCTGCCCGGCGCTGACACGCTGTCCCTCTTCCGCCCACAGTTCCAGCACCTGGCCGCCCACTTCGGGAGCCAAGTTCACCGTGCGCGCTTCAATGACGCCGGTTGCTTCCAGGTCGTCCTCGGCGGCGGCCGTTGCCGTTTGTGATTGCCACAGCCAGAAACCGCCGGCAGCAATTACCACAACGAGAATCAAGCCGATGATAATGTTTCTTTTGTTGTTCATGATAGACTCCTATTACTTCCCCGGAAACTTCGAGTTTCCGGGGAAATGGATTAAGTAATTGTCCAGAAATTAGTTCGTAGTAACGACTTTAGTCGTCCAGACCGCTAAAGCGGTTACTACGAACCAAAACGGGAAGTTATTTTTGGACGTTCACTAAGCTAAACTCTTGCGAAAACGTATGGTGCTAAACGTCAGAAAAACCAGGCCGTACAGCGCCAGAGCCAGTATCTGCGGCCATAAAACGCTTACTCCCACCCCTTTGAGGAAAATCCCCAGCGTGGCTTCTACGTAGTAACGCAGCGGGCTGAGATAGGTCAACCATTGCAGGAAGGGAGGCATATTGCTGATAGGAACCATTGTGCCCGATAGAAAAGCGAGCGGGAAGAGGATGAAGAAGGCCAGCAGCAAGACCTGCTTCATATTCTGGGCAAAGGCGCCCATGAGGACGCCGATCCCGCTGCTGCTGAGGAACATGAGAACCGACACGGCGTAGAACAGCAGCAGACTGCCGCGCAACGGCACGTCAAACAGCCACATAGACATGGCCACGCCGATGGTCAGGCCAACCAGTTTGACCAGAATCATGGGTACAATTTTGGCGATGATCAGTTCGGCGCCGGTGATGGGGGTGATCATTAGCTGCTCAAAAGTACCGGCCTCTTTTTCGCGCACGATACCCGCTGCCGGAATGAGAATGCCCAGCAGGAGGACGGAGATAGCCAGCATGGTGAGCATGATGAAGTGGACGTATTGCAATTGGGGCATGTACCAGACGCGCACCAGGTTTTTTACCTGGGGCAGGAAACTGTGCCCGGCCTGGCCGCTGCGCTCGACCCGTTCCAGGATGATTTTCTCGTTGTAGTCGCGCAGTAAACCGCTGGCGTCGGCCATGGCCTGGCCAGCAATGGTGCTGTTAGAGCCGTCGAGGAGCAACTGCATCTGCACGGGTGTGCCGGCCTGTAAATCCCGGCTGAAGTTGGCCGGGATGATGAGGGCCAACTGCGCCTCGCCATTGTCCATCATGCGGTCAATCACCGCCGGGTTTTCTACCTGTTCCACCAGGGTGAAACTGTCCAGACGGGCGAAATCGGCAATCAAGGCCCGGCTCTCGGCGGAACGGTCGGCGTCGTAAACGGCCGTAGGCATATTCTTCACCTCCAGCGTCAACGCCCAACCGCACAAAGCGATCTCGACAAAGGTGTAAAAAATGAGAATGACCAACGCCTTGTCGCGGAAGAACTGGATAAACTCTTTGCGCATTAAACCGGATAAACGATGAAAATTCATAATCAACCTCGTTTGGTTAGTCTGGTAGTCCTTAGTCTGGTAGTCGTTAGTCTGACTACTCGACTACCTGACTACTCGACTATCCGACTACAGGACTACCCGACTTTCTTTTTGAACCGCATCACCGCAAAGGCCACTATTCCGGCCGTGTACAGGCTCAAGATAGCCAGTTGTCCCAGCCACACTTCCAGGCCCACGCCTTTGAGGAAGACGTCGTAGGTGATCTCGATGAAGTAGCGGGCCGGGAAGAGATAGGAGTAAATTTGCAGCACGGCGGGCATGGTAAACAGGGGAAACAGGAAGCCGGAAAAGAGAAATGAGGGCATGAAGGTGAGGACCAGGGCCAGCAGCATGGCGGTTAGCTGGGTGCGGGTGATGGTGCTGACCAGCAGGCCAATGGCTACGGTGCTGATGACGTAGGGCACGGAGGCCAGCAGAAAAAGGGGTAGGCTGCCGGCCAAAGGCGCTTGGAACCAATATCGCGCGGCCAGCAGCACCAGCAGCAGTTCGATGAAGGCAATGATGCCGTAAGGAATGAGCTTGCCGACGATGAAGGCAGACGGCCGTACCGGGGAAATAAATATCTGCTGGATGGAGCCGGACTCTTTTTCGCGCACGATGGCCAGGGCGGAAAGCAGGGGCGGGAAGGCCATCAGCAAGACGCCGATGAGGCCGGGGACGATGAGATTGGCGCTTTTCATGGCCGGGTTGTAGCGTATGCGGGGCACGGCCGTGACTGCCGGGGCCAGCGCCCCGCTATTACCCATACCCAAATCAGCAAAATGGTCAGCCAGCAGCCGGGCGGTAAAGGTATCGTTGATGACATTGACATAGGATTGCACCACCCGCGCCGAGGTAGGGAAGGTGCCGTCTACCAACGTTTGCACGTCAGCCGTGCCGCCACCTAGCAGCGTTTGGGCGAAGCCGGTAGGAATCAGCACCACTACTTGCGCTTTGCCCCAGTCGAGCAGCCGTTCCGCCTCTTGCGCATTCTCCGGGCGGTATTTCAGGTCAAATTTGCCACTGTTGACGATTGCTGCCACGTAAGCGCGGCTCTCGGCGCTGTTATCCATGTCCAACACTGCCAGGGGGATGTTTTTCACGTCCAGGTTCATGGAATAAGCGAACAGGAACAGCAGCACCAGGGGCAGGAACAGGGCAATGCCCAGCGTGTAGGGATCGCGCCATATTTCGCGGATTTCTTTTTTGAAGATGGGAATAACGCCATTCATTTTTTAGTCTCCGGGTTTGGTGTTCGGTTATCGGTATTCGGTAATCGGTTATCGTCGTTCACCGTTCACTGATTACCGATCACCGGTTT
>JALUPA010000722.1 GCA_027054335.1 Ardenticatenaceae bacterium | reverse complement strand
GCGTTTTCTGCCGGATGTGAATTTGCCGGTGATGACCTTTACGGCGCGAACCGAACGATTGGCTTGCGCTTACCTCAGCGGCGACGCGGCGCAAATTGAGCGGCTGCGGGAACAAATTACTGACGATCTATTGCGGCTGCCGCCCAATCTGCCGGCCGTGCGCGACCTGCGGGAACAGTCGGCCTGGGTACAGAGCGATGGCTTTTGGGATCATCTGGACAGCGGCCGTATTCGCCAACTGCAAGCGGAATTTGCGCCGCTGATGCGTTACCGACAGCGGCAGTCACAGCAGATGATTACGCTGCATTTGCCGGACCAGATCGCGGCCCGCTGGATTATTTATGGGCCGAGCGGCGAAGGGGCGTTTGCCGACAGTTATCGGGAACAGGTGGAGGCGTATGTGCGCGATCTGGCCGCCCATCACCCGACGCTGCGGAAATTGCAGCAAAATCATCCGTTGACGGAGGATGACGTGCAGGCGCTGGCGCAGGCGTTGAACCAGGCCGACCTGTTTATCACCGAGGAAACGCTGCGGCAAACGTATGACCGGGCCGACGCCAGTTTGCCCGATTTTTTGCGCCATATTTTGGGATTGAGCCATCTGCCCAACCGGGAGGAGCAAATCACGGCCGCCTTCGACCGGTTCATTGCCGATCATCCCCACTTTACGGCGCGGCAAATCACCTTCTTGCGCGTGGTGCGCTCGCAGGTGATGCGGCGCGCCCAGCTTTCGGCGGCCGATTTGGAACGCGCTCCCTTTAATCGCGTCGGTAAGGCGCAGCAGCTGTTTAACCCGGCCGAGTTGGATGAAATGCTCGCTTTTGCCAATCAATTTACCTGAGACCTGAGATTGAACCAATCTGGAAGAGGAGACAAGTATGCTTTCACCTGCTTTGAAGGCTGACATTCAAAAATTATGGGACGCTTTTTGGGCCGGCGGCATTGCCAATCCGCTTACGGCCATTGAGCAAATTACCTACCTCATTTTCATCAAACGGCTGGAGGATTTGGACGACCAGCGCGTGGCCGAGGCCGCCCAATCGCCAAAGCGCGCCTACCGTTCCATTTATGATTTTGAGATTGAACTGAATGGCGAAAAGAAAAGGGGCGATGTGTTCCGCTGGAGCTATATCAAGTCGCTGCCCAGTGAAGAACGATTTAATCATGTGCGCGGCCCTGTCTTTGATTGGCTGAAAGAGATTGAAGGGGATGAAAAAGAACGGATGCGGGACGCCGTTTTTCTGATTCCCAATCCCGGTTTATTGACCAAAGCGGTAGACATCCTCGATGGGTTGTTTATCCCGGATCGAAATCAGGACACGCTGGGAGACGTGTACGAACATCTGCTGCAAGAGATTGCGGTGGCGGGGAAGAACGGCCAGTTCCGCACGCCGCGCCACATCATCCGCGCCATGTGTGATTTGGCGAACCCGCAGTGGGGCGAACTGGTATGCGACCCGGCTTGCGGCACGTCGGGATTTTTGATCAACGCCTACCAGCATATTCTGGAACAGCACACCAGCGCCGACATTTTACAATACGCGGCCGACGGCGCGCCGCTGAATCTGGTGGGGGACAAACTGACGCCGGAGCAGCACGACGAACTGCGGCGCAACCATTTTCATGGCTTTGACTTTGACCGCACGATGGTGCGCCTGGGCTGGATGAACATGATCCAGCACGGGCTGGAAAAGCCGAACATCCATTACGCCGATACGCTGGGCAGCCGCTTTAACGCCCGGCTTGACCCGGCGACGGGCGACCTGTACCAAAAGTTTGACGTGGTGCTGGCCAATCCACCCTTTACCGGCAGTATTGACAAAAACGACATCGGCGAGAGTTTGAAGCCGTTAAACACGACGAAGACGGAACTGCTTTTCCTGGAACTGATTTTGCAACTGCTGAAGCCAGGCGGCCGGGCGGCGGTGATTGTGCCGGAAGGGGTGCTGTTTGGTTCCACCCGCGCCCACAAGACGATCCGGCGAAAACTGCTGCAAGAGACGGAACTGCAAGCGGTGATTTCCTTGCCGGGGGGCGTGTTCCAGCCGTATACGGGCGTCAAGACCTCGATTTTGGCGTTTACGAAGGGGGGCGTGACGGAAACGGTCTGGTTTTATGAGGTGGCGGCCGATGGGGAGAGCCTGAACGCCAAACGGACGCCGCAGCCGGAAAAGAATGATTTGTGGGATATGCGGCTGAAGTTTAAGTTGCGCTACGGGCTGGCCGCCCCCGCGTTTATGCGGCTGGACGAAGAAACCTGGCAGGCGTGGCAGGCGCTGGACGAGGCAACGCGCCCGGAACGGTATTTGCAGCCCCGCCTGGTGGCGGATGAGGCGGAGACGGAGGAGGGGGAAGCGGTAGCCCTGACGCGGCTGGACGGCTTTGCTACGGAGACGCTGGAGGAGGCCAAAGATTGGACGGCCGCGCCAGAGGAAGTGGCGGAAAATGACCATAACCTGGCCGCCGGCCGCTACAAGCCGTTTTCGTTGGCGGCCGTAGACCATGACCCACCGGCGCAAATTATTACCGAACTACAAGCGATTGAAACGCGCATTCAGGAAGGGCTGGACAGATTGCTGACGATGGTTGGGAGAACAGAATGATTTTTGAAAAATTGGGTTTGCCGGAATTGTGGAAAACCCCAAAGCTTTCAGAATGCCTGATTCTCAATGATTCCGGGACATGGGGCGATAAAGCGTCTAATGAAAATGGGGGCTATCCTGTTTTGCGTTCCACAAATATTCAGGATGCTCAACTCGTTCTTGATGATGTTGCCTATCGAATTGTTTCGCAAAAAGATGTGGAACGTTATCGGCTATTAAATGGTGACATTCTTGTCACAAAATCAAGTGGAAGCCCTAAATTAATTGGCAAAAATGCTATTTTTGTCCAACCTGATGATGATAAAACCTATCTATTTTCTAATTTCACCCAACGTCTTCGTGCTAACCGAGATGTTCTCTTGCCTGATTACTTGTATTTCTATCTAAACTCCCTATATGCTCAAGCATTTTTAGATAGAATGCACAGTACAACATCTGGCTTACGAAATCTAAACATGAATCAATACGCCACACAACCAATTCCGGTGCCGCCGCTGCCGGAGCAGGCGCGGATTGTGGCTATTCTGCGCGAGGCGGATGAACTGCGCCGCCTGCGCCAGCAAGCCCACGTATTAGTGGAACGCATCCTTCCCTCCCTTTATTATGGGATATTTATTTCTTCAGATAACAGCGAGTTTGACGAATTTGCTGTGGTAGATATTTTGCAACCACAAGATGGAATCAGAACAGGCCCTTTTGGAACACAACTAAAAGTTCATGAACTTGTAGAGGAAGGAAACCCAGTTTACGGCATTGAAAATGTTTTGCCCAACAAATTTATCCCAAAGGCAACAAAGTTTATAACCAATAAGAAGTTTGAGCAGTTAAAAAGATATGCTGTAGCACCTGGAGACGTATTACTTACTCGCATGGGCACAGTTGGGCGAGCTTGCGTTGTGTCAAACGATATTCCCAATCAAGCAATAATTTCTTATCATCTCTTTCGATTGCGCCCATTTGTAAAACGATGTTTGCCAGACTTCCTGGCTGCCACGTTGAACTACAGTCCTTTTGTGGCGCATCAACTCCAGAATTTTGCTTACGGTGCGGTGATGTCGGGACTAAATGCTGATACTGTGCGTTCAATCAAAATATTATTGCCGCCAATTGAAACCCAACAATCTTTTGTTCGCGTTGTTGAGGCTTTGCTTGCTGAAACAGATAATTTCAATGATTCCGAAATCCGTGTAGATGCTTTGTTCCAATCATTATTAGCGCAGGCATTCAGTGGGGAGCTAACGGCCGTTTACCGCACCGAACATCAAGCAGAATTACAGGAAGCGGCCGCGCAGCGGGACATCGCCCTCGGTCTACGCGGCCAGGAACCCCGCGTCATTGATTTTGAACAAGGGCGCGTCACCCCGGCGGAAGAAGAACAGTTCCGGCAATCTGTGCAAGGCATATTCAATCCGGCAATGAAAGATTTTCTCGCCAGCCTGGGCACGGCTAACGTATTTGCCACGTTGGCGCAACAAACGAGCTTTGCCACGTTTGCCGATTTGATCCGGCCGGCGCTGCCCACTTACGAAAATCTCGTCACCGATATTTTAGGGGACAGCCTCGCTTCTGTGAATGAAATGATGCGGGCTTCACTGGCCAGCCACGCCGCCGATCTTGTTGCTGACTCAATCACGCCATTAGCAACAAGTATTCAACTGTCAAATGAGGCTTTTTACCAATCATTGGGTCAGCACATTCTGGCCCTGGCTGACATCCAGATGCAGCAAGTGGCACAGCAAGAGCCGCCCCAACCGGAACGCGCCATCCATACGGAACTCGATCCGGCCATTCGCGCCATCCTGCAAGCGGTTCAGGCGCTGCCCGCCTATTTCACGCCGCCGGAATTGCATGAACTCTGGGCCGCCTACGGTCATCATTTCGACGCCAGCCAGCAAACAGACCTGGTGCAAGTCGAGGCGGCGCTGCATCTGCTGGAAACATTGGGCTTTGTGCGGCCGGTATTGGTGGACGAGCGGCTGGTCTACCGGCTGGTTGACCCGATTGAAGACGGCGCGCTGCTGCCGGAGGAGATCGGATAGTCGAGATTTGTCCAATCTGCCAGATTGGACAAATCTGAGTGTACACCATGCGCTTGATTGAATTTCACCCCCTCGGCCCTTACCGCAATCTGCCGCCGCGCCCGGTGCGCTTTACCCAGGAGCCGGAGAAAGCGCCGGACAACGCCTGTTCCATTCGCTTTCTGGTGGGGCCAAACGGCGTGGGCAAAACCAACCTGCTGCGCTTCCTGGCCGACATCTTCCTGGCGCTGGAAGAGGATTATCGCGGCCACCGGGGGGACAGCCCGGCGTACAGCGTCCCCTTCCGCCTGATCTACCAACTGCGCGGCGAAACCATCACCCTGACCAGCCGCGGCCTGGGGCGTTCCGGCGTCCAATTTTCCTTTAATGGCGAAAGCCGCGACTGGGGCGACATCCCCGCCCGCGACCGCATCCTGCCCCAGGCGTTGATGGTTTACACTTCCGGCGACCTGGCTCCCTGGCTCTCCCTCTTTTCCCCGCCACTGCTGCCGGAAGCGCCGCCGGATGAGGCAGACGAGTTCGACGCTGATACCCTGCGCCGCGATGAAGAACAGGTTCCCCGCCTGATGGATGCCGATGAGCTAATCCGCAGTTCGCAGCAGGTTGTGCCCGCCGATCTGACGCTGGAAGAGGAGTTAAGCCAACAATCGCCGCGCCGCAGCTACTTGACCCGTCAGGAGCAGCTTCCCTTTGCCCTGCTGGCCGCTTTACTGCATCATCAAGCCCACCCCGACGATCCCGCCTCCCCCTTCGCCGATATTCTGACCGACGTCAATGTGCGCTTGATCAGCTTTACGCTGCGTTATCTGCCCAACGTGTGGGCGCTGTATCCCAGCCAGCGCCGTCTGCTGCGCCGCCTGTTTGATCTGGCCTCGGTCAAGCTGCAAGAAGGGGATGAGCAGGTATGGATTTTTGACCTGAACGCGAAAGAACCGGAGTCGGGGCAAACGACAGTCGCCTGTCTGGCAGACGATCCGCTTAACGAGCCGTTCCGATTTTTTCAGGCGTTAGCAGAGATGGAACAAAAAGGCATCCTCAATGGGCTGGATTTAGTGGTCAATTACCGGCCGCCGGGCGCGGACGAGACGACCTGGCGCACCTTGCTGGCGCGGCATTTAAGCGACGGCGAACTGGCATTTATCAGCCGGATGGCGCTCATTTACCTGCTGCGGGAGGATGAATGCCTGTTCTTGCTGGATGAGCCGGAGACCCATTTCAACGATGACTGGAAGCGGAATCTAGTGGACAGCATTGAGCGGGCGCTGCAACAGACCAACAGCGAGGTGATTTTGACCAGCCATGCCAGCATTGTGCTGACGGACGCTTTCTCGGAAGAAATCATTCTGCTCACCAGCGAAGGGCAAGAGCCTATTGTGCCGCTGACATTTGCGGCAGAGCAAGGGGAACCGCTGCGGGCTGTGTTCGGTTCGGAACGGAGCGTGGGGCGGCGGGCCATGCGCCGGGTAGAAGCGGCTATGGCCAGCGATAACCCGGAAGCGTTGGAAAGGTTGTTGCAGCAGGTTGGCCCCGGCTATTACCGTTTTCAGATCGTCAAGGAGCTACAACGTCGTGTACCACCCGATCAATCTGCCTGACTGCCCCCAACTGGAACGATTTAATGAATTGATTCGCCTGCTGCTGGCTTTTGGGCTGGAGCAAACGCTGAATCAGCCAGAGGCGGAGATTGAGCCGCTGTTCAGGCAGTACTTTACCGAGAATGGGTTTCCCCAGGCCGGGCCGTGGTTTTGGGGGAAACCAGTAGCGATTCGACGGCCGTTGCTGGCGCTGTTGGCGCTGCCGGCGGCAGAAAAACAGCCAGTGCTGGTGGCGTTTGTGGCAGATTTGGATTTGGCGGGGCGGTTTGAGGACGGCCGTTTGCAAACCCGGAATCTGCCCCCAGATTGCGCGAATGCGCTATCCCATGCCGGTGAAATTGTGCAGAATTGTTACACGCGCATTTTGGCGGTGGATGGCGTCCCGGCCGATGTGTTGGGCGCTATCGCCCCGCTGGATCGGCAGACTGTGTTGCGGGCTTATCTGGATGCGCAAAACCGGCCGCGAGATGAGGGACGTTTGCCAGAGTTGAAGGTATGCTCCGGCTGTGACGGCCGTCCGCCTTCTGTGTCAGATGACAAAATTCATGAGGATTTGGATCATTTCTTTCCCAAGTCACGTTACCCGCTGCTGGCGGTGCATCCACTCAACCTGACACCGTTTTGCAAGGATTGCAATCAATCGTTCAAACGCAGTAAAGACGCCATTGGGGACAGTGACACGCAGGTGGCGGACGTTCACTGTCTGGATGACATTTTTCATCCTTACTTGCGGCCGGCGCAGCCGGAGGTGGCCGTGAGCGTTGCGCGTGATGCAAATGACGAGCCGCATGTTGTGGTGCAGCCCCGGCACAATGATCGGCAGCAGTTAGCCCGGCTGCAAAGTTTGTTGTATACGCTGGATGTGAACGGCCGTTGGGACGGCGATTTGATTGAGGAGCGCCTGCGGCCGAAGCTGGAGATGCTGTTGTTTTATGGGTATCAGGCAGAACGTGGTAATCTGCAATTAGATGAGGTGTGGCTGCAAGAGGGGTTAGAAACGGCCGTGGCAACGCTGAATCGTTTTATCGGCCGTGAACCGGGCAATGTGGCGACGCTGGCTTATGCGCGCTGGCTGGTTGGGGATGAGCGGGGGCAGCAGGATTGGTTGGCGGTGGCAACGGCCGTGATGAGGTAGATTGTTTGGTTGAGGTAGTTGGGGAAACGG
>JALUPA010000721.1:5846-7437 GCA_027054335.1 Ardenticatenaceae bacterium | reverse complement strand
AAGAGAGTATTTGCGGCAGTATGGAAAAAATAGCGAAGGCCAAAGCCAGCAGAATTAACCCCAACACATTGCCCCGTCGCTTGCCCATCCGGTCAATCAGCAAACTGGATACGCCGGCCCCGGCCAATTCGGCAAAGCCAATTGCCACAAATACGGCGCCAATAGCAGCCGCGTCCAGGCCAAAATCAGCTGCCAGCCATACCCCGGCAATCGTTAAATAGCTGGTGACGGCGACGTAAACCAAAAAAGAGACGAGAACGGTAGCCAGGATGTTTTTCCGCACCAGTTGTTGGCGGGTTTGGGTCCAGTTTTGTTGCTGCGCGTGGTCGTGGCGCAGGGGTACAGAAGGTAGCTGCAGGACAACGGCCGTACCCAGCAAAGAAAGCAACCCCAAAATCAACAACGGCGCCCGCCACCCCAGTACCTTGATTAACCAGCCCACCACAGGCGTGGCAAAAATCGCCGTGTAAGACCAGGACAACTCTACAGCGCCCATCACCCGGCCCCGCTTATGCGGCGGCGCTTGCTCACTGGCATACGCTTGTTGGGCGGGCACAAACGCCGCCAGACTCAGGCCGGACAATACCATCGGTATGATGGCCCACCAACCCTGCGAGATGGCTAATCCCGTCATCGCCGTCGCCTGAACCAGCAGGGCAAAGGCCATCACTCGCCGCCGTCCATACCGGTCTGAGGCCGCACCAAAGATCGGCCCTGTCACGCCCACAATCGCCCGCAAAAACATCAGCCAGCCAAACCCGATGAGCGTCATCCGTAAGCCGCTGGTCAACTGCGGGACGAATGTAAAAAGCAGCCGGGTACTGATGTCAATGACAAATCGGGTAGAGAAAACAATCCCGATCAGGAGAAAGCTGACGCCAAAAAATGTATGGAGCTTGCGCCTTGCCTGTATCAATCCAGCCCCGCCCGCTGCCGTAAATGGCTGACTGCCCGGCGGCACGCATCCAGCAAAGCCGCTTCGTCCAATCCCAAAACCTGCCCGTCGCGCAGCAAAATCTGCCCGCCTACGATGACGGTCTCTACGTCGCTGCCCTGCGTACTCAACACCAGCACAGATGCCACGTCATGCACTGGCATGGCGCGGGGGTGATTGAGGTTGACGACGATAAGATCGGCCGGATCGCCGGGGCGCAGGGCATCCGTTCCCAGGGCCAATTGCAACGCGGCGGTCGGAGGTAATGCGGTGGCGTCTAAGGTGCTGGCGCGGGCCAATTGTACGGCCGTTTTCGTCGTCTCCCACACATCCTGCGTATCATTACTGGCCGGGCCATCCGTTCCCAATCTGACAGAAACACCCCGACGCAGCAAGTCAGCCACGGGCGCAATTCCCGAACCCAGCACCGCATTGCTCACCGGACAATGAATCACCGGCGCACCGCTTTGAGCCAATAGGTCAATTTCCCCTTCATCCACCCACACCGCATGAACCACCTGCGTATCCGCGCCCAACATGCCGATGTCACCCAGCCATGCCACCGGCCGCCTCCCCCACTCCTCCAGTGACAACTGCACCTCATCCTGGCTTTCGGCCACGTGAAAATGGGTAAAGGAGCCATACTTTTGCGCCAGT
>JALUPA010000721.1:0-5836 GCA_027054335.1 Ardenticatenaceae bacterium | reverse complement strand
CTGGTCAAAAAGTCGCTCTAAATCGGCCAGAATCTCGTCTGCTGCTTCCGCGTTGGTTCCCTTGTCTGTCCAGGCGCGGGCCAGGGTAACGCGCAAGCCGCTGGCTACGGCCGTTTCACAAACCACCTCCGTATGGGCCGGCGTCACCGTCACTTTATGATGATTGACGACATGAGTAACCCCTCCACGCAGGTTTTCCACCAAGCCCAACCGGGCAGCCAGCCGCATATCTTCCGGCGTAAAAGCCGCTTGCAACGGCCAGATGCGTTCTCTGAGCCAGGGGAGCAACGGCCGTCCTCCGGCCAATCCCCGCATAAACGTCTGGCTCAGATGGGTGTGGGCGTTGACCAGACCAGGCATGACGGCGCAATGTTGGGCATCAATAATTTCGTCAGCCTGGGCGAGAAGATGGGGCAGCGGGGTGGTGGGGGATACGGCCGTCATCACCCCCTCCGCCACAAAAACATAACCCGGCTCAACCCAGCCGTCCGCCGTCAGGACAGCGCCGCCGTGTATCAAAATCGAACCCATCACCTCAAACCAACGCCCGGCCGCCGTCTACAAAATAAACCGCCCCGGTGACAAACTCATTCTCAATCAAAAACGCTGCCAGCCGGGCCACGTCCTGCGGCGACCCAATCCGTTTCAGCAGCGATTTCTCCTCCGCCCATTGCTTCTTTTCCGGCGTGTGCTTCTCCGGCAGCAGCACCGTGCCGGGCGCGATGGCATTGACGCGCACGGCCGGAGCCAGTTCCACCGCCAGCGATTTGGTCAGCGACACCAACCCCGCTTTGCTGGCCGCATGATGGGCATACCCTGGCCACACCTGAAAGGCAGACAAATCAGTGATGTTCAAAATCACGCCGCGCCCCTGGGCCAGCATGTGGGGCGCTACCGCCTGCGCCGCTAAAAACGGCCCCTTCAAATTAACAGCCAGCGCCAAGTCCCACTCTTCTTCGCTGATTTCCAGAAAAGGAGCTTTGAGCCAAACGGAAGCGCTGTTGATCAACACGTCCACCCGGCCAAACCGCTCCATTGTCGCCGCTGCCAAAGCGCGAATCTGGATCGCCGAACGTACCTCCGTTTGCACCGCCAGTGCCTGGACGCCCTGCGCTTCGATGTCCGCCTGCGTTTGCGCCCACGGTTCATCGTCCAGATAGTAGCTGAAGGCAATGTGCGCCCCTTGTTCGGCCAGATGCAGCGCCACCACCCGGCCTACGCGCACGGCCGCACCGGTGATGAGGATAACCGCGTTATTCAGTTCCATAATCAATCCTTTCCTGTTCATGTGACAGTCACTTCCAAAGTGACTGTCACATAAGGGCGATGGGTCTCTCAATCAACTGGGCAATGCGCTGTAAAAAGCGGGCCGCGGGTGCGCCGTCGAGCAGGCGATGGTCGAATGAGAGGCTCAGAACAACGGTGTCGCGGACTGCTAACTGATCGCCGCTGACAAACGGCCGTTTCGCAATCCGACCGATCCCCAATACGGCCGTTTCCGGCGGGTTAATGAGCGGCGTAAAAGCATCAATGCCAAACGCGCCCAGATTTGTAATGGTAAACGTGCCCCCCGTCAGCTCATCCGGCAGCGACTGGCCCGCCAACGCCCGCCGCGCCAATTCACTCATCTCCGCTTCCAGGGCAACAATTGATTTCGTGTCAGCATTCCGCACTACCGGAACCAACAGGCCGCGTTCCGTATCTACGGCTATGCCAATATGGATGTCCGGCAGTTGGGTAAGCCCGGTATCCGTGAGTTGGACATTGACGTGCAGCTGTTCGCGCAAAGCCCGCGCCGCCGCGGCCACAAAAAAAGCATTAAACGACACTTTTTGCGCCAGTTCCGCATTTAACTGCTGCCGGGCGCTGACCAGATTGGTGGCGTCTACTTCGGTGGTCAACGTCACCTGCGGCCGTTCCCGCCAACTGGCGCTGAGCCGTTCGGCAATGACGCCGCGCAAGCCGGAAAGGGGCAGTTTTTTGGTTGGCAGCGTGGCTTGTCGTTGGTTGACGATGGCAGCGATGGCATGGGTGACGTCTTCTCGTGTGATACGGCCGTTCCTTCCCGTCCCCCGCACTTCTGCCAAATCCAGTCCCACATCAGCCGCCATTTTCCCGGCAACGGGCGTGGCGTTAATGGTAACTGATTGAGAAATGCGGTCTAAATCGGCCATGACCACCATCTCTCGCACGCCGCTGCCGCGTATACCGGTCAGGTCAATCCCTTGCTGCCGGGCCAGCGCCCGCGCTTTGGGTGTGGCGCGGATGGTTTGGGGAAGTACGGCCGTTTCCGGCACAGACTGACGAGTTTCACCCGGCCTTACCCCTGCCTCACCAACAATATAGGCCACCGGCGTCATCACCGGCACTGTCTCTCCTACCGACGCCAAAATCTGCACAATCCCGGCCGCCGGCGCTTCAATATCTATCGTGGATTTATCACTTTCCAGGGCAAACAGCAGCTCGCCCGCCTCCACCCGCTCACCATCCTGCTTGTACCATTCCACCAGCCGGGCTTCCGTCATAATCAAACCCAGCTTCGGCATCACCACTTCATAACGATCTTTCACCTTGTCACCTTTTCAGGGTTAACGCCCTGGCTGCCGCTACAATATCCTCCACCCCCGGCAGCACAAAATCCTCCAGCGCCGGACTGTAAGGCAGCGGCACATTTTTTGCGCCCACGCGCACAACCGGGCCGTCCAGATATTCAATCGCCTCTTCGGCCAGCATGGCGGCAATTTCTGCGCCGGGGCCGCTCCGCCGGTGCGCTTCGTGGGCCACGATGACCCGGCTGGTTTTGGCGACCGATTGGATGAGCGTCTCCTTGTCCAGTGGAACCAGCGTGCGGGGATCAACCACCTCGACGCTGGTACCCTCGCCCGCCAGCAAATCGGCCGCTTCCAACGCCTTCTTCACCATGATGCTGACGGCAATTACCGTCACGTCACTCCCTTCCCGAACGACGCTGGCCTGACCAAAAGGGACGGTGAAATCCACATCTTCAGGTACAGAGCCGGTATCGCCATAGAGCATTTTGTGTTCAAAAAAGAGAACGGGATCGTTGCCGCGCACGGCCGTTTTCAACAATCCTTTGGCATCGGCCGGCGTGGACGGGGTGACAATCTTCAAACCGGGCACATTCATAAACCAGGATTCCGGGCTTTGCGAATGCTGCGCTGCCGCCGAACCGGGCGCGCCCGTCGTCACCCGAATCGTCAAGGGAACCTGCGCCTTGCCGCCGCTCATAAACCGGGCTTTGGCTGCCTGATTCACGATCTGATCCCCGGCGCACAGCAAAAAATCGCCAAACATGATTTCCACAATCGGCCGCATCCCCACCATAGCTGCCCCCAACCCTGCGCCGATGATGGCCGCTTCACTGATCGGCGTGTCGCGCACCCGCTCCGCGCCAAATTCGGCCAGCATTCCCTCGGACACACCCCACACGCCGCCAAAAACGGCCACATCCTCGCCCATCAAAAAGACATTAGGGTCGCGGCGCATCTCTTCACCCATCGCTTCCCGAATCGCTTCAGAATAAGAAATCTCGCGCATTAAAACACCAATCCTTCGTGCGTTTCCGCATAAATGCCCTGCAACGCCTCTTCGGCTGCCGGGATGGGCGCAGCAGCGGCAAAGGCGACCGCTTCGTCTAACTGCGCCTGCACCGCGGCTTCCATGTCGGCCAACTCTGCCTCCTCGAACAGCCCCGACGCCAACAGTTCCGCCCGAAAAGCAGGCACGGGATCACGCGCTTGCCACGCTTCCAGTTCGCCCGGTTCCCGGTAAATTTGGGGATCGCCTTCGTAGTGACCCCGGAAGCGGTAAGTTTTGGCTTCGATGAGGGTGGGGCCTTCTCCGGCTAAGGCGCGGCTGCGGGCGGTTTGGGTGGCTTCGTAGACGGCCGTCACGTCATTCCCATCCACAATTACACCGGGGAACCCATAACTGTCAGCCCGCCGGGCCAAATCGGCGATGGGGGCCTGCTTATGCTGCGGCGTCCCCTCACCATACAAATTATTTTCGCAGAAGAAAATCAGCGGCAGCCGCCACAACCCAGCCAGATTTGCCGCCTCGTGGAACGTACCTTCGTTAATCGCCCCATCGCCAAAGAAAGTCAACGCCACCCGCGCCTCCTGCCGCATCTGGAAGGCCAGCGCCGCCCCGGCCGCGATGGGAAATCCGCCGCCTACGATGCCATTCGCCCCCAAAATACCGGAATCGAAATCGGCAATGTGCAGCGAGCCGCCCCGCCCCAAACAGTAGCCCGACGAACGGCCGGCCAGTTCCGCCATCATAAATTTGGGATCGCCTCCCTTGCCCAGCAAATGGCCGTGCCCCCGGTGGGTGCTGGTGATGACGTCTTCCTGGGTGAGCGCGGCGCAAGAGGCTACGGCCGTAGCCTCTTGCCCCACACAGGAATGGATAAAACCGGGAATCAAACCGCGCCGTCGCTCTTCAATGGCGCGCAATTCAAACTCGCGCACCAACGTCATCTGGCGAAATAAATGGGCGAGCAACTCTGGGGAATATTTGTTATCCATTAGCACTCCCAGCCCGATTTACCGGGCAACTTAAAACGCAGGCGGCGTAATCACCGACAACCAAACCGCATCCTCATCTTCCGAGGCGCAAACAAGCTGCACCAACTCTTCCCCTTCAAAATAAATCGTATCACCGGCATGAAGCGTATGATCGCCCGATTTCAGACCCACCAGCAGCGAACCGGAGATGACGTAGATAAACTCCTCAGTAGGCATACGCAGGCGGCGGGCGATATTGCCAGTACCGGGGGACAAACGGCCGTACAGCGCTTCCATCGAGCGGCTTAAATCGCGGGTAAGCAACTCATAGCTAACGCCCGAATCGGGAAAAGTCAACTTAGGCCGCGCGTCTGCCCGAACAACCGGATCATATCCTTCCGGTTTACGGCCTGAATTAGCGGCAGGAACTGGTTCCGCCGGCGGTATATGTGGTTCCTCTGACAAAAAAGTCAGAAAAGAAACGTCCAGTTGTTCGGCAATCGTCCGCAAGGATTCCAAAGATACTTTGGTCTTGCCCCGCTCCAATTGGCTGATAAAGGACGCGGACAAATCCGTGCGCCGGGCTAATTCTCGCGCGGTTATATCCATTTCCAAACGGCGTTTTTTGATGCGCTGACCAATTTCTTCGTAAGTCATAGGCAGTCCAGGTACGTGACGGTCACCTCAGAGGTGACTGTCACGTGGTGTCAAGCCATACTATACAATGTTTGATTTTGGTTGACAAATGAGCCGCAACTCTTAAAATTACAGGAAACATCGCCGCTAATATATTAAGTATTTGTACACATTGTTGAGGAACAATTCTTTAAATGAAGCAAATTGATGACCTGCGCACCTTCATGTCGGTGTTGGAAACGGCCGTACAACTCATAAAAATCCAGCGCCCCGTCAGCCTCATCCACGAATTAGCCAACGTAGCCGCCGCCTGCCAACGGCAAGGGCGCGGTGCCATCCTGTTCGAGCATCTCGAAGGCGCTGATTGGCCGGTTTTTGCCGGCGCGGTAGGCAGTCCCACGTTGGCGGCGTTGGCCCTGGGCTGCGATGTATCCCAAATCACCGAAACGATGGGCCGCGCTCTGGAACCGGCCAACGGCATCCCGCCCCGGCGCGTGCCGGAAGCAGGCTGGCAGCAAAATGTCCTCACTGGTGATGACATAGATTTACATCGCCTGCCCATCCCCACGCACGGACTGCACGATGGCGGCCCTTTCATAACTGGCGGCATCACCCTCACCAAAGACCCGATCAGCGGGCGCGGCAATTTGTCTTATAACCGGATGCAGGTGTTG
>JALUPA010000720.1 GCA_027054335.1 Ardenticatenaceae bacterium | reverse complement strand
GAAAAACGCTGCACGTCAATGACCACCACCCCGGCAGCAATACGCAAGACGAAGCCAAAAGCCACAATCAACACGTCAAACAGTACCACATTCTTCAGCCAATAGGTGTAAGCAATCTGGAGAAGGAGGTACAAAAGCAAAATCCCACCCAGTTCCGGTGATAGGAAGAACCCGGCGATTAAACTGCTTCCGGCCAGCAGAACGGCAGCAATAGTCGCTACTTTGGGGTTCAATTTCCCGGCCGCTAACGGCCGATTCCGTTTTGTGGGATGCTGCCGGTCGCCCTCAATGTCTGACAGATCATTCATCAGATACACCGCGCCGGACATGGCGCACAGCAAGATAAACGCCCCCACTGTCCGGGCCAGACTAACTGGATCGAGCAATTTGCCGTCGAAGAACAGCGCAACAAAGACAAACCCGTTCTTGGCCCACTGTCGCGGCCGCATAGATTTAAGCAAAGCAATCAGCACAAACGTCTCCTCACAAATGTAAGGCGATTTGGCAAATCGCCCTACGACGTTTCATTCATAACAATCAGTGTAGTCGGTGAAGTCTCTTCAAATTATTAGACGTTTAGAAGTGTAACCCACCCCCAAACCCCACGCAAAAAACCCGCTTGATCGCATGATCAAGCGGGCTTGCTTACTGCGTTTGTCTTCCCGGAAACTTTATGAGTCTGCCGAAAAAAGCCGCGGATTGCGCGGATTTGCAGGATTTTTTCTCTGGTAAATTGCGCTGATCTGCGCTATCTGCGGTTTACCGATTTATTTTCTGAACTTTCATTATTCGCCGTATTACAATCGGCGGCCGTTTGCCTGTCTGTCGTGGGAATGGATCCAATGCCATACGCTATAATGACCGCATGGACGATTTATTAGCTTATCTGGCGCAGACGCCGGCGGACGGCCGTTTCCAGCAATGGCAAATCACTCGCATCCCCGGCAGCGCCAACAACATCCTTTACCGGGCCACCGGGCCGGACGGAGACGTGGCCGTCAAGTTCACCATCCGGGATGGGCGGCGGCGGGCCTGGCGGGAGTTTAATGCGTTGACGGCCGTGCGGCAGGCCGGTCTGGATGTGGTTCCCCAACCGCTGTGGCTGGATGAAGACAGCTACCCGCAGCCGGTGGTGGCGCAAACGTGGGAGGCGGGGCAGGTTACGGCCGTACCGCCCCGAAGCGACGATGAATGGCGGCAGCTATTGGCCCACTACGTCACCCTCCGCGCCGTGACGCCGCAGACGACCAGCACGCCCATCCATAAAGGCGTCATCAATTTCGGCAGCATCCGGGAAGGCGAAGAGGCCATCCAACAGCAAACAGCCATGTTCCCGGCAGAGGCCAGACCAGAGATACTCGACGATTTGCTGGCCCGGCTGCCCCTCCCCCTGCCGGCGTATGAACCGGTACGGCCGTCGCTCTGCCGCGTAGACGCCAATCCCCTCAACTTCCTGCGCCGCCCGGGCGGCTGGCTCTCGGTGGATTGGGAGAACAGTGGTTGGGGCGATCCCGCCTTTGAGGTTGTGGATACGATGACCCATCCGCAATACTTGTCGGTTCCAGAATCCCGGTGGGATTGGTTGGTAGAAGAATATGGGGCGATGAGCGGGGATGATACGGCCGTCACCCGTATCCGGGCTACGTACCCGCTCATGCTCATCTGGTGGGTGGCCCGGCTGGCCCGCATGTTGTACGAGGTGCCTTTGGGCGGGGATGAACGGTTGGTGGAACGGCCGTCTGACTGGCAGGCGGACATTGAGGCGAAGCTGAAATTGTATGGGGAAAGGGCGACGGCCGCGTTGGATAATCTCAGGTGACAGTCACTTTGAAAGTGACTGTCACCTGCACATTAAAATTGGCGCAAGATTGGGGAAACTCTTTTTATTTATCCGGCGGCATCCTCTATAATGGAACATACAGGCAGATTTGTATTGCCGGAGGAGCAGGATGGAGAAAACAGCGGGCGCAGAACGCCCCAACGCCGATATTTTGGTGGTGGATGATACGGCTGCCAATTTACATCTGTTGGTGCGTCTTTTGGCGGAACATGGCTATAAGGTACGGCCGTCTATCAACGGCCGTTTAGCCCTGACCGCTGCCCAAATCTCCCCACCCGATCTCATCCTGCTGGACATTATGATGCCGGAAATGGACGGCTACGAACTGTGTCAGCACCTCAAGGCAGATGAGCGCACCCGCGACATTCCCGTCATCTTCATCAGCGCCTTGGGGGATACGCTGGATAAGGTCAGAGCATTTGCCGTCGGCGGCGTGGATTACATTACTAAACCGTTCCAGACAGAGGAAGTACTGGCCCGCATCCGCACCCATCTGACCATCCGCCGCTTGCAGCGGGAGCTTCAGGCGCAAAACCGCCGGTTAGCCCAAAAGAATGCCGAACTGGAAGAAGCGCTGGCTAACGTCAAGACGTTAAGTGGCCTGCTGCCCATCTGCGCCAACTGCAAAAAGATTCGGGATGATGACGGCTACTGGCAAAACGTGGAAATTTACATCCGCGACCATTCCGACGCCAACCTGAGTCACGGCATTTGCCCGGATTGTATGGTGACGTTGTATCCGGATATTTATGAGGAAGTGGAGCCAGGGGATTAAGGTGGGGCGATTTGCCAAATCGCCCTACGCGGTGGCCCGATATTGTTTGGTAATTTTGTGATTTTCCCCCAGCAGCGCCAGTAATGATTCGATGACCTCATTGGTGTAATTGGTATCAATATCTTCGCCTGCGTCCAGCGCCTGGGTTAAATAGTCTAAGGCTGCGGCCGGTTTGCTGCGCTGGAGGGCTTTGTTGGCTTTTTGGTACTGTTCGTCCAGGGCGTCAAGGCCGGTCAGCCCGTCGCCGTCTTCAATATCGCAGATAAAGTTAGCCAGGGGGGAGAGTCGGGCCGCCTCTGCTGCTTCCGGGCTGTCCGGGAAATCTTTGAGAAGGGCGTAAGCCTGGAAGCCGTTCCCTTTTTTTAGGTGGTGGCGTATTTGTTGCAACCGCTTGGCCGGGTCTTGGCTTATTTTGCTGCCTTGCATGGGTACGTCGGCTGTCACGCCTTCCCGAATGAACTGGCTGATTTGGGATTGGGGGATGACGCCGGTGAACTCGCCAATGACACGGCCGTTGCGAAACATCTTAACGGCGGGAATGCTGCGAATATTGTACTTGTTGGCCGTGTATTGATTATGTTCCGTATTGAGCTTGGCTAAAATCCACGCGCCGTCCGGGTCTTCTGCCATACGTTCCAGCACCGGGCCAAGCTGGCGGCAGGGCATACACCACGACGCCCAAAAATCCACCATCACCGGCTGCTTGTAGGAGCGTTTAATGACCTGTATCTGAAAATTGGCGTCCGTCACATCAATAATGGCGTGCCGCTTGGTACTTTTCTTCTTGCTGCTGTCTTTTTTCTTGCCAAACGAAAACAATCTCATCTATCTGTGCTGCTCCTCTAGTCATGTGAGGTGATTTGGCAAATCGCCCTACAAATTTTCGCCACAATAGTATACCCGCTCAGCATAGCGGAGGCGACTGTCTCCTTCTGTAAGCCAACTGACGCAGGCAGCCATACCGGCAGGGATCATTTACCGCTGACCGACTACCGATTACCAAATTTAGGGTTGGGGCAAGTAGAGGGTAAAGGTACTACCTTCGTTGGGGGCGCTGTCTACAGTGATACGGCCGTTATTCCGATCCGCCATAAATTTAGCAATGGTCAGCCCCACACCCAGGCCAGAGAAGAGATGCGCCGTACCTTCCCGTTCCACCCGGAAGAACGGCTCAAAGATGCGTTCCTGCGCCTCAGCCGGAATGCCGATGCCCTGATCAATGACGGCGACAGCCACTTCGTCACCGGCGCTGTAGGCGCGAATGTGGACGGGTCTATGATCCAGGGAATATTTGAAGGCGTTTTCGATGAAGGCCCGGACGGCCAAAACCAATCCTTGCTGGTCGCCGTAAATGGGCGGCACGTCGGGAGCAATATCCAGGGATACGGCCGTAACCTCATCCTCCAGCGCTTTTCTGGCTCCCTGCAACGCCTCAATCAGCACATCCGCCAGATTCAAATAAGCAAACTCCGGCGCTTTGGGGTGCATCTCGTACAAAAAGAGCAAGTCATTCGTCAGCCCCACCATCCTTTCCACATTGCGCGTAATCGAGTTCATCGCCACCGGCAGCGAATCCCCCTGAATGGCCCCCTGATTCATTAAAGCCAGATAGCCCCGGATAGAAGTCAACGGCGTGCGCAGTTCGTGGGAGAGGGTGACGATAAATTTGGTGCGCAGTTGTTCTTGCTCTTCCAGATGGGCATACGCTTCTTTCAGCGCCTCATTCTTTACATTCAATTCGTGGATGACAGCCCGGTCTGTGCGCTGGATGTGGCCGATGATTTGCCGCATCAGCCGGCGCAGCAGATCGGGGTTGCCGCTGGCAACGGCCATGAAATCGTCCTGGTCAATCTCCAGCAAGCGACAATCTTGCCGGGCGCGGATGGTAGCCATGCGGGTTGTGCCGCCCAAAAAGGCCATCTCGCCAAAATAGCTGCCCGGCCCGATGGTATCAATGATGATTTCCTGGTTGTCGTCGGCATTGACGATAATGTCCACTTCGCCGCTGTCAATAACGTACAGGGCTGTGCCTTTCTCCCCTTCCAGGCAAATATCTTCACCCGCCAGGTAGCTACGGCCGTAAGCCGCCCGGCTCAAGGTGCGGATATTGCCATCATTCAAATCGGGGAAGGCTGTTTGCAATAAGGCCAGCGTGTTATTTTCCAGAACGGCATTCATCGTTTTTTATTCCGTATTGCGTATTGCGTGGCTGTATTTAGTCACGCAATACACAATAACGAAGTCTACGGATACTCAGGATAAATTGATTCTAACAAAGGTTGCGGGCCTTCTGGGAAATTTTTTACGCCATGTTCACTGCATCTCCCCTGACTGTGGTATCAGATGGGTTCAATCTCGAAGATTGAACCCATCTTGAGGCGACAATTCACGAAATTTGCATGGAAGAACCCTGACAGCCTTCTATACTCAGAGGTGACAGTCACTTTGAAAGTGACTGTCACCTGTAGAGCGCTTATATGGAAACGATTGTTGGCCGCCGCCTGGCCCAATATAAAATTGTAGCAGTCATCGGTACCGGCAGTGTCGGGGTAGTGTACCGGGTGGAGGATGTGAATTTGAGACGGCCGTGCGCCCTCAAACTCATCCATCCGGCCATCGTCCGCCAGCCGGAAATGCAGCGCCGCCTCCAGTATTCCGTCAAAAATGTCTCCCGCCTGAGCCATCCCACCATTGTGCCCCTGTACGATTATGGCCGGAAGAAAGGCCGGGCTTATCTGGCCTCTGCTTTCATCCCCGGTATCAGCCTGCGCCATTTGCTGGAGTCCCTGGCTGACCGGCAGCAAACCCTCCGACTGGACGAAATCCTCCACCTGACCGCCCAAATTGCCGAAGGATTGGCCTACGCGCACCAGCGCCGCCTCGTCCACCAGGATTTGCACCCCGGCAACATTCTCATCAAACGGCTGGACAGACCGGCTCGCCCTGACGAACCGCCCCTGCAAGCAACGCTGACCGATTTTGGCTTGTCTGTAGCGCCACCGGGCGGTTTGCAAACGACGCCGCTGGGGGATATATCCCGCAGCCTGCCGTATCTGGCCCCGGAACAATGCGTGGGGGATGCGCTGGACGGCCGTACCGACATTTACAGTCTGGGCGTCATCCTCTACCAGATGGTTGCCGGGCAGCTTCCCTTCACCGTCACCAAACCCAACGAAGCGATCATGCGCCACATGCTGGAAAACCCTCGCCCCCTACGTTCCCTCTGCCCCGGCCTGCCGGCCGCTGTGGCGGAGATTGTGGAGAAAGCGATGACCAAAGCGCCGGGCGGCCGTTTCCAGACCGCTTCCCAGATGGCCGCCGCCCTGCGCCAGGCGGCTGTCCGCCTGACCTCCGCCGACATTCACCTGTTTACTCCCCAGCAGACGGTCATCAGCCTGACCGATCACCTGACCGAAATGGGCCAGCAAAAAGTGACAAAACCGGCAACGCCGCCGGTGGTGAACGGCCGTTCCCGCCAATCACGCCCGTCACCCGAACCGCAGACGTCGGTACGCCAGGCTCGCTCGTCCACGGTGGCCGCGCCCATTTTACCAGGCCGCCGCCGCCCCGTCTCCGCCGCCAGACTCGATACGGGGACGGTAAAAATGCCGCTGCCGGCGCTGGCGGCGCAACAGGAAAGTTCTACAGCGCGGGTATCCAGTTACGGCCGTATCACCATCACCCAACCGGGGCAACCACCGCGCCAACTCGACCTCAGCCGCTCCCGCCTGATCATTGGCCGTCGCAGTACCAGCGACATTGCTCTGAACGATCTGTCTGTCTCCCGCCGCCACGCGGAACTGCGTTGGGTGGACGGCCGTTGGCTGGTACGGGATTTGGGCAGCAGCGGGGGGACGTTTGTAGACGGCCGTAAGCTGACCCCACAGCAGTCTGTTCCCTGGCTGCCCAGCCAAACGCTGCGCATCGGTGTGTACAGTTTGCACTGGGTTGGCGCGACGCCGCCGACGCGGTTATCGGTAGGTGGTGATCGGTTATCGGTGATCGGTGAGCAGTTGCCGAGCAGGGGAAGGCTGCCAACGTATCAGCCTGAGTGCGCCGGGGGAAAATTTGGTGGGGGGCAGACAGCCGTGGCCCGTTTTTCTCTGACAGTGTGGCCGTATCGCTTGCCGGAAGCGGGCATCTGCCACGTCCTGGTGCAAAATGAAGGTGATCTGCCGGATGAATACATGGTGCTGCTGCGGGACGAATCGGGGCGGCTGCGTATCACTCAACCGCACGGCCGTATCCGTCTGGAACCGGGGGAGAGCGGCACAGTGCGCTGTCTCATCCGGCCCCGGCAACGGCCGCTTACGGGGATGGTGCGGCAGCATCCATTTGTTATTGAAGTGCGGAACAGGGCGGGCGTGGTGATGCGGGATACGGCCGTGCTGCAAAACCGGCCGGTTCTTTCTGTGGGACAATTCTTGGGTGTACTTTTTGTTCTATTTCTCTTCCTTTTAGTATTATTTGCCATCCTCTGGCTGTTCTTGAGGTATTAAGTAACTGCCCGGAAATTAGTTCGTAGTAACGACTTTAATCGTCCAAACCGCTAAAGCGGTTACTACGAACAAAAACGGGAAGTTATTTTTGGGCGTTCACTAAGGATTAGAGTAATTTTTACTTGATCCCAAATTGGGAGCGTTGTATAATGTTGGTATGCGCATTATTTCCCGCCGAGCGCTCCGGGAATTCTGGGAAGTGCATACTGATGCCCAGAAAGCTCTGGAAGCCTGGTACATAGATACAAAACAGGCTAAGTGGAAAACGCCTTCGGACATCAAGCGCGTTTATCGTAACGCCAGTTTTGTTGCCAATAACCGTGTTGTTTTCAACATCAAAG
>JALUPA010000719.1 GCA_027054335.1 Ardenticatenaceae bacterium | reverse complement strand
ACGGTCGGCAGAAAGAACTACTTCGGAGATGTGTTTTTGCCCCAACAGGACGTCGCCGATGTCTGTTTTGCCTGTTTCCACACCCAGACCGCGGGCGCAGTGCCCCTGGGGATCAAAATCTATCAGCAGAACGTGCCCCAGTAAATAATAATGCCGGTCTTGATAAGTGACCAGATTATCCGTGTCCTGTATTTTGTCCAGGTCTTTATCGGCGACGCGGCGCATCAGTTTGCGCGACAAACCGTGCGCTAGATTGATGGAGGTGGTAGTTTTAGCTACGCCGCCTTTACGATTGACTACTGCCAATACCTGGGTGTTTGAACCTGTCCCGTTTGCCATTTTTTGACCATTTGTTTTTGTAGGACGATTTTGCAAATCGTCTTTGGGCGATTTACAAAATCGCCCTACAGCATTATGTCTGGCGTCTCAGCCGATAATGGGAAGTATACATAAATTGTACCATATGGAGAAGGATTGCAAACTCGTACATCTGCCGGAGGTGACAGTCACTTTCAAACGTCATGGCTTTGCCGGGAACCTCTGGCAGAAGTGACTGTCACCTGTGTGGATTTCCGCTATTGCTCGGCCGAAATAGACAGGTAGATATTGCTGATGGAATCCGGGTCGGCGGAGAACATACGGCCGCCGGTTACTTGAGCCATACGCAGCAGCACATCCTGGTCGGCCGCGTCGCCAAAGGCGATGGGGAATATTTTTACGCCGTCCGCTTCGGCATTGGCCGGCAGGCAGGTGGCAAACATCTGGTTTTCCGTGATGCTGCCTACGGTGTCTTCACCGTCCGAGAGCAAGATGATGCCGTACAATCGAGATTCGCCGGCTTCGATATCGGCCTGTTGCTGTTTTGCCATTTGCTTGGCGGCAAAGCAGACAGCGCCGTACAAATCTGTGTTGCCATCGGCCACCAGGCCGCTGACCCGTTGGGTTAGCTGTTCCACCACGTCACCGACGCGCGCAGGTTCCTGCAGGGTGGTTACGTCGTCGTTGAAGATGATTAACCCCACTTTGTCGTTGGGGTCCAGACGGCCGAAAAATTCATTGGTGGCCGTGCGGGCGGTTTTGATGCGATCACCTTCCATGCTGCCGGATACGTCCAGAACGACGATGACGGTGGCTTTGCGTTTGGTGATGTTGAACAGGTCAATCACGGCCGCGCTAATCTCCGCACTGGGACTGGGCAGCGGCGGCACGGTGTCCGGCGATACCGTCGGGTCTGTGCCATTTTCCAGGCTGAGGGGGGCGTGCAGGGGAATGTTGCTGTCCAGGGGGCGCAGGTAGTTGTCTATGGCTAATGCCTGCTGCTCGCGGGCCAACAGATAATCACGGAAAACGGCCGCTGCTTCTGCTTCTTCCTCGCTGACCCAAGCGGCGTTATCCAGGATGCAGTAGGGATGGTCGGCCCAGATGGTGCCGCCAGAGGGGAAGATGAAAGCCAGGGGGAAAGTCAGTTCGTCGCCGCGTTCTACGTTGAAGCGCACGGTGTCCGCTTCGGGAACAGCGGCGGCGTGCAGATAGCCGGGGCCTTGCTGGGCCATCAATTCCAGGAGGGCGGGGGCTTGACGGCCGTATTTAGCCGTCACTTCTTCCAAAGCGCGCATCGCCTCCTCTACTTGCGGCGTGTAAATGTCTGCGGCCGTCAGGTCGGTGGTCTGGCCCGTTACGCCGTAGACGAAGGCGGTCATGGAAAGCAGGCCGGAGTTGGCATAGCCGGGATGGGTGTGCCCAAAACGGAACTGACCCCATTCGGGACGGCCGTAACTAGCCCACCCATTGGGATCGGCCGCTAGTTCCACAATCGTGTCCCAGCCAATCGGCTCATCCGGCCAGCCCAGCGTTTCGGCCATGGGCCGCCACATGGCAAAACCGAGCGGCGCGTAAATGGTGGGGGCGCACGTTTCACTGGTAATCGGCTTGTTGTGGCGCTGCCGCCAGGTTTCGTTGGCCTGGGCCACCCAGGATTGGTCGCCGGGACTCCAGGCCGTGGGCTGAAGGCTGCCGTCCAGGATGGCGTTCATGGAGCCGCCGGAGGTGACGTGGCTGACGTCCACGACAATGGGGCTGCCGCTGCTGGTGGTCATGCCGGCGGCGTTAAATTCGGCCGTGACCTGATCCAGCCAGTTGCGCTTGGTGTTGGAGGAGGCCAGCGTGACGAGAACGCTGCCGGAAGGCACTTCGATTTGCGTCTCGTCATTGTCCCCGTTTTGCCCGCCGCTAAACTGCGAGACAAAAGAGAAGGCGATGATGCCGCCAACGATACACAATCCCAGGCCGATGATGGTAATGAAAATGATGCGTGTGCGATCCATGATGTTTTCCTTTTTATGATGCGTGATACATGATGCGTTTTCTCACGTATCACGCATCACGTATCATGCCCTATTTTACCCGATTTTCCCTCCAGATAACGAGTGAAAACAAAATTGGTCAGCCCATCGGTGGTGCGGGGGAAAAGGCGGTTGACGTGGGCAAAGAGCCAGTCGGTGGGGGTGACGTAGACTTCGGTACGGCCGTAGCGAATTGCCTTCACAATGACCTGGGCCACTTTGTCCGGGGAAGTGCGGCCAAAGGCGGCGGGATTGGCTCCTTTCTGCCCCAGCAGCGCGTCGCCAAATTCGGTTTGGGTGCGGCCGGGGTAGACGAGGGTGACTTTGATGTTGTACGGCCGTAACTCCATGCGTAACGTGCGGCTGATGAAGTTGACGGCCGTTTTGCTGGCCGTGTAAATGCCGCCGTTGGGGATGGGCCGCTGGCCGATGATGGAGGAAACGTTGATGATTTGGCCGCCGCCCTGTTTTTTCATCTGGGGGACGGCAGCCTGGATGGTGTAAAGCAGCCCCATGACGTTGGTATCGAAAATGGTGCGGATGTCGGCGGCGGGCATCTCGGCAATGCGGCTTTTGTGGCCCAGACCGGCATTGTTGATGAGAACGTCGAGACGGCCGTACCGCTCCACCGTTTCCGCGACCAGTTGGTGGCAAAATGTTTCGTCCTGAATGTTGCCGGGGAAGGGGTAGATACGGCCGTCACTGCCCGCTGTCTCCTTCGCTAACGCTTGCAGCCGCTCCTCCCGCCGTGCCGTGACGACGACGGTTGCGCCGGATTGGGCTAAAGCTACGGCCGTAGCCCGCCCAATCCCGGCCGATGCCCCGGTAACGATGATAACGCTGTTTTTAATGTGCATAATTCGAATAGGTATCTTGGGCGAATCCGCGGCTTTTTTCGGAGAACTCATTATTTCAAGGCAATGTCATACCAACCATAAACCTTTGCTTCCGCTGGCGGGTTCCAGGGGCCTAGTTTCTCAAAGCCCGTGGGTGCGGTTACCTGGATGCGATAAACGCCGGAGGCGGGTATCTCGACATCGTTTACCATTATGTCACCGACAAAACTTTCCGCGCCGTCAGGCAATAACGATTCTTCATTTTCATCGAGGATGTCCAAAATCAACGTCACTTCCGGGTCGCGGGTCTCAATGGTCAAATTGATTTGCTGGTTTTCCGCACCCGTAAAAAGCCATTCGCTGATTGACGCCAGCGGGACATAGCCGGCTGCCGGGTCGCCGGGTTCTATTTCACCTTCGGCGCGGACGCCTAACAACCAGACATCGGACAAATCAACGTCATTCAACTCTTCCCAGGTAAAGGTGGCGAAGATGGTTTCAAATCCTTCCTGGAAGTCGGCCTCTCTTTCGGGCGGATAGTCGCCGAACATCTCGAAAGCGATGGCGTCTTTGACGACGCGGCCCTGGATTTCGCCATCGGATAGGGTGTAGACGGCCGTTTTGCCATCTTCCCGTTCAATTTCAATCACGTCGTCCGGCAAGGGCCGCAAGCGGGCTGGGTCGCCGGGCATGATCAGGAAGACGATTTCTTCGCCTGTCCTAAGCGCGCTCCAGAACGCTTCGTTAGGGTCAGCGTCGGAAACAAGCCAGCCGTTAAGACCGGAATCGGAGAAATAACTGGTTTGCCAGGGCCGCGGATGCTGGAAAGAGATGGTGACGCCGGTATATTCAGCCAGCAAATTGGAGGAAAAGAGCGTCTCGTCTTGGGGGATCGTTTCCTGCCTTTGGGTTTTGTTGTCCGGGGTTGCGGTTTCGGCCGGCTCCGGCAGCGCGACGGTTGGCGTGGGGGCGGCGGTGTTGGCGGGTGTGGGGGTGTCCGTGGGTGAGGCGACGGCCGTCGGCGGCTGCGGCGTATTGGCAGGGGACGGCCGTTCGGGGGTAACGGCCGTGCCGCACCCTGCCAGAATCAAACTTATAAGTGCGCCGGCCAGCGCGTAAATCAAAATATTTTTATTCATTTTTCTCCTTCCACCTGCTTTCCCGCTGCTCTCCAGGCGCGTTTGGCGTCTTCGTAACCCAGGCGGTATAGTTCTTCGTGGCCGTCCTTTGTGTAGCGAATAATGCGATCTACCGGAATCGGCCTTTTCGGGGCCACAATGATGGGGTCGGGCAAGGTGCGGTATTTCTGGGCAATGTCGGGGATGCCGTCCTGATCTTCGTCTACAAAATCGGGGTCTTCACCGCGCAGCTGGCTCATCAACAGGCGATTGGAGGCTTTGAGCCGGGCATTTTCAATTTGCAGGCGCACCAATTCATTCACCCGGCGGAACATTTTCAGATCGGCCTGGAAGGAGGCCAGCAAGGCCCATTCCAACATGGTGCTGGCCGCCGTAATCATATTTTTAGGCGGTTCGATGCTGGTATCCTCGTCATCTTGTTCCCAGGGCGTCATAATGACCACGACAATTTCTTCGCCCCCGGCGTCAATGGCCGGGCTGAGCGGCGTGTTGGCTACCGTAGCCCCGTCCCAGTAAAGAGTGTCGTGCAGTGGCGTAGCCGGGTAAACGATGGGAATGGAACAACTGGCAATGACGTGATCCAGGCCCAGTGGTTCTTGCTGCATCCGGCTGGGGTATTTGTCCGGGCTGTTGCCGAAAACGTTGAGGTGGCCGGTAGAAATCTCAGTGGCAGTAATGCGCAGGTGAACGGCCGCTTCGTCTGAGTTGAGCCGGTCAAAATCAATCCAGCCATTCCGCTGTAACGTTTCCCGCAGGGGGGAGGTGTCCAGCAGATAGTTGCTGCCCAGCACGTTCCAGTTGGTTTTTTGCACGTTGCTGGTGGATAACTGCCGCCATAAAGCCCACAGGGAACGGGCGGTGTGGCCGGAAGCAATGGCCGCCCCATTCACGGCCCCGATGGAGGTGCCGGCTACGATGCCGGGAAACCATTCATGCTCTTCCAGAAAGCGCAGGACGCCGACGTGATATGCCCCCCGGCCGCCCCCGCCCGATAATACCAGGGCATTTCTCCGGTTTTCTGCTGGCATGATGTTCTCCTTTTAAGGTTGCAGAGCGGCAAAGTTGCCGGGTGGAAAGCTGTTTTGCCACCCGGCAACTTTACTACCTTGCCACTCTGCTACCCGATAAGATAAGACGGCCGTTCCTCAAGTTCGGGAATGGGTTCAATTTCTTCGCCGGCGGGTTTGACGGGGAGGATGATGTGGAAGGCGCTGCCGGGCATCCGCTGTTCGTCTTCACCTTCGGATTCGACCCAGATACGGCCGTGATGCCCTTCAATGACTCCTCTGGCAATGGGCAGACCCAAACCTGGCCCGGCCCCTTTGAATTTGGTGCTGCCGGTGGAGTGAAGTTGAGGGTCGCCAATACGAAAGAACTTCTCAAAAATTAACTCGTGGTATTTGGGGTCAATGCCAATGCCGCTGTCCTGGATGATCACTTCAAAATACTCTTCTTCCTCATCTACGCTGGGAATGAGCGCGGCTGTCACTGTAATACGGCCGCCATCCGGCGTATATTTCACGGCGTTACCCAGGAGTTTGGTAAAAGCCTGCACCAAGCGTTTGTAATCGGCGTAGATGGGGGGCAGTTCATCCACCCCTTCCTGCGTTAAAGTAATGCGCCGCTCGCGTAACGCCTGAATCAACGGCTCCATAGCCAGTTTGATGATGCTTTGCAGGCGTGTTTTGACGAAGGTCAGACGCATCTCATCCACGTCAAGCTGGCTGGTTTCCAGCATGTCGGTAATCAACCCCTCCAGTTGCAAAGTGGCCCGGTTGATGTGACCTACAATTTCCCGCGTCTGCTCCCGCGACAGGGCGTTTTCTTCATTCATCGCCGCCAGAATGTCGGCGTACCCTTTCACCTGGGTCAGGGGTGTGCGCAGTTCGTGCGAGGCAATGGTGATGAAATCCGTTTTGACCCGATCCATGATTTCTAGTTTTTCGTTCTGGTCTACCAAATCTTCGTTGAGCAGACGCACTTGTTCGTTTTGAGCATTCAGGACGCTGTAGAGGCGGGCGTTTTGCAGGGCGACAATGGTCTGATCGGCCAATGTCTGCATCAGTTCCAGTTCGTTGGACTGGTAAGGCAGCCCGGTACTTTTTGGCCCAACGGCAATGATACCGGCAATTTCGTCCCCGTCGCTGATGGGCACGTACCCTTCCATGGCCATCTCTTTCAGCCATGCGCCATGCGCTTCGTTAATGTCGCTGTAAACCGGATTGAAGTCAATGTCGTATTGCAGGAGCGGCTGGTGTTCTTCCGATAGTAAAGTGATGAAGCGGTCTGTAGCCGGGAACTCTATTTTTTCTCTGGGGATTTGGCCCATGCCGGCGACAGGTTCGATTTCGTAACGGCCGTCTTCCTGTTGGCTGACCAGAAGAAGGGCGCAGCGGCTGGTTTCCAGCAACTCGCTCAAGGTACCGGCGATGAGGACGGAAAGCTGCTGCACGTCCAAAGTGCGGGCAATAGCCTGGCTGTAGTTACGCACGATCTGATTGCTGTTCAGCCCTTCGCTGCCCAGGTAACGGAAAGTGATTCGTTCAATGAAGTGACGGTACGGATCGTAAAATAAAAAGCCTAAAGCGACGACCACAGCAATGAGGAGAAGGGTGAGATTTTTATTGAATTGGTTAAGTTCATTGCTGTAATTCAGGATAAGTAAGATGGCGATGATAAGAGGCAGGGCAGAAAGGATATTGATGATGAGAAAGGCGATGGTACGCCGGGTGCGCGTGCGCACATCTACGATGCGGTAGGAGGCGACAGCATAGGCCAAACCGACAATGCCGAGGTAGCGTAAGGCTTGCCCGGTGATGATGAAAATAGGATTGTCTATAAATTGCAGGAATTCGCCGGTGAATACGGCCAGGAGGGCCATAAACCAGTAAAGCAGCCGGTTGGCGTGCCAGGGAAGCCGGGTAATTTTGTATTCGCGCCAGGTTTTAGCCAGGATGAGGCCGCTGAAGGCAAACCAGGTAGTGTAAGCGATGATGGTTCCGTTGGTGATGGTCAGGTAACGGCCGTCTGGCAGCACAAAAACGCGGATAGGCGTCAACCAATTCGCCAATGCGGCCAGGAGAACGGCCGTGCCAATCAACCCCAGAATAGCTTTGGGCGGTTTCCAGGAGAGATAAGCGGC
>JALUPA010000718.1 GCA_027054335.1 Ardenticatenaceae bacterium | reverse complement strand
CTGGTGCATCGGGCCGAATTTGAGCGGGAATTGATGCCGCTTTGCCTGGATGAGGGGATTGGCGTGATTCCTTACAGCCCGCTGGCCGGCGGTTTCTTGACGGGCAAATACCGGCGGGACGGCGCGCTGCCCGATTCGGCGCGGGCGGACGGGGTGAAGGAGCGGTATATGAATGAGCGGGGTTTTGCCGTGATTGACGCGCTGGATGAGGCGGCGGCAGCGCATGAAGCGACGGTGGCCCAGACTGCGATTGCCTGGATTTTAGCAAACCCTGCGGTTACGTCGGCCATCATCGGGGCCAACAGCACAGATCAACTGCGCGACACCATCCGCGGCGCAGAAATCAGCCTGATGCCGGAAGAAAAAGCAGCTCTGGACACAGCCTCGGCCTGGGAGTAGGACAAGTTTGCCAACTTGTCTTACACGCGCAGCCATAAACTTTGTTACACAATAGAGATTGAACGATGTAAGGATCAGATGACCGGCACGCCGTCCCTGGCGTAATCTACAATTAACGATTTACCAGAGCGCCATTCTTGTGGTGTGAATGCTGTGGCTTCAATTGGGGCAGAAACCTGGTAGATAGCTTCGCTTAGAATATCAATGCGTTCCCAGTAGCTTTTATCTGCAAAACCCGGCGAAATGACTACGACATCAATATCACTGTCTTCGCGGGCTGTTCCTGCGGCGTGGGAACCGTACAGGATAAGCCGTTCAACGTGAATATTGGCCGCTTCCAGCTCATTTATGAATTGCCTCAACGTATTTATAACTGCATTTTTACCCATTTTAACAGTTCCTTGCTTTGGACAATCATTTCCTGAGTGATTTCCGAAGTATAAACAGCTTGAAGTTTTGCCAAATCGTCAGGATAGCGGGTGGTAATACTGGCTGTGTTCAATTTGACGAGGAATTTTTCTAATTCCTCTTCGGGTTTTTGGCCGATTTTATTCAGAAGATAGAGCAAATTATGAGTTTTGGGCGGTACCTCATCTAATTTTTGGGTGTAAAGTCCTTTTAATGCTTTTTCGATGGATAAATGGCACATAAAAACTGCATAGATATAGCGGTCGCTGTCAAACATTGCGTCAGCCGTGTCCATATCGTAATCAGCTTGTTTTAACCATTCCTGATATTGTTCGCCCATATTTAAGAGGTTTTTGTATCAGTAGGTGACAGTCACTTATAAACGCTGTAATTTTACCTATGCCTCTGGTAAAAGTGACTGTCACCTGTATAGTTGCACTTTTTCGACAAAGCCAGTATGCAGACATTATACATCATTTTTGTCACTTCCAATCTCCCCGCACTGCTACCATCAACGTAATATCGTCAAATTGGGGCGCCCCGGCGACGAATTGAGTCACGGCCGTTTTCACAGCTTCCTCCAGTTCTACAGCCGGTTTGCCCGCATATTCGTTAGCCAGAAGAAGCAGCCGATCATCGCCAAATTCATCGTGGGCGGCATTTTGCGCTTCCGGGATGCCGTCGGAGTAGAGGATGAGCGTGTCGCCGGGGGCCAGGGCGACGCTGCGCTGCCGCCAGGTCAGGCCGGGAAACATGCCCAGCGGCGTGCCGGTATGCGTCAGGGCGCGGGTCTGGCTGCCGGTGACGAAGGCGGGGTTGTGCCCGGCGTTGCAGTAGACGAAACGGCCGTTTCCCGGATGCAGCACCCCGTAAAAAACCGTCACAAACTGATCCGACTGTGTGTCCGCCAGAATGCGCTCGTTTGCTAGTTGCAAGGCCAGTTCCGGCTGGTCGGGATATTGTTGAGCAAAAGTGCGGATGAGGGTGCGGCTGAGAGCCATGTAGAGAGCCGCCCCGGTGCCTTTATCGGCCACGTCGGCTACCAGAAGGCCAATACGACCGTCCCCCATCTCCATAAAATCATAAAAATCCCCCGACGTTTGCCGGGCCGGCACAATGGCCGCCCGGATGTCCCAGCCCGCTATCTCCGGCTGGCGTTTGGGCAGGAAGCTGGCCTGAATGCGCCCGGCAAATTCCAGTTCCTGGGCCATTTTCAGCCGGGCAATAGATTCCTGATGCGCCTGCGCCCGGTAGAGCGCGGAACCGATTTGGGAAGCCAGCCCTTGCAGGACGGGCAGGCTGTCTTGGGTACGGCCGTTCATGTTGTGCCGTAAAAGATAGACGCCGCCGAGGATGACGGCCGTGTCGTCCCCCTTGTCGTCGTCAATCGGGGCAAAAATGTTTACCATCATTGCCTCGCCAAAAACTGCCTTGTCGCCCGGCAGCGTTACGTTGGGGCGGATCAGCGTCGTTTCCTCCGTCGCGGCCAATGCCTGCCAGTCCGCCTCCGTGGCTCCCGGTAGGTTGGGCGGGTAGACGATGCGGAAAGCTGTCCACAGGTTCTCTTCCGGTGGAGCAAATACCCGCACTTCATACCGGGTCAGGGGGAAAATTTGGGGCAGGTTTCGGGTTAGAATGGCTTCCAGATCGTTTGCATCGGCCGGAGACTGGATGATTTCTTCGCTTAACGCTTCCAGGGCAGCCAATTCTTGGGAAAGCTGCTTGTTTTTGTTGGTGGAACGGCTCAGATAGTAAGCCAGCCAGTTGACGATCAGGATAGCCATCAGTAAGAAAATAAAGAGAGATGGGCCGCCCCGGTCAGCCGCCATAGCCAGAACAAGGGCAAAGGGGATGGTTAAAAATGACAGCCCGGACAGACTAAGCGCAAACCGGGCCAAACTGTTGGGCGTGTTACGGGTACGGCCGTATTGATTCAGGGCAATAATGGTCGGCGTCAGCAAGAGAATGGGCAGCAGCACGTAAGTCAGAACAGCAAACAGCATGGCATATGAGCTGCTGAAGGTGATAGTGGAAAACGGAATTTGACCGCTCAGGCTGGTGTAGATAGTTACAGCTGCCAATCCCGGCAGAACGCCAACGCCCCATTCCTGAATGATTTCCGAAGAAAACAACCAGGTAGGCGTGTTTTGGTAACGGCTTAACTTCCAGCCCCGGTAAACAGCTTTAATCAGACTGGTCAGGACAGTTACCCATAGCGCCGTTGGGCCAAACATGAGGATCGTCGCCCATTCCACGATATTAGCCAATGAACTGGTGAGCGGGATATTGTCGGACTGGGTCAATTTGAGATTGATAGTGAACTGGGACAATTGGAGCAAAGTCTGAATGATCAGCAGGAAAGCAAAGATGCCCCCATTGTTTCTGATGATCTGCCAATCAGAGGCAGCGATCAGCCAGATAATGCCAATGAGGGCAAACGGCCATAAATAGATGATGGGTATGAAGGCCATGACGCCCACCGTTTTGGTTTCCGGCGTACTCTCAGCCAGCTCAGGCCAAAATTTGAAGGCGACTTTTTCGTAGAAATTGGCGGGTTCAGTCATTTTTTGAGATTGGAGATTGGAGATTAGAGATTTGGCGCAATCTCCAATCTCCACCGCATTGCCCGATAAGATTCTCGCCCTATAATACCCTGTAACCTGTCATTTGCCCGATATTTAATCATAAGGAAGGCGCCCCATGAATAATGCTCAAACCCATTACCGCGCCTGTAATTTGTGTGAAGCAATGTGCGGTCTGGAAATTCAGGTAGAGGGGGATACCGTTCTCTCCATTCGCGGCGACAAGGCTGACCCGTTCAGCCAGGGACATATTTGCCCCAAAGCCACCGCGCTGGCAGACGTGTATACGGACCCGGATCGTCTGAAACGGCCGTTGCGCCGCACTTCAACCGGTTGGGAAGAAATCGGCTGGGACGAAGCGTTTGCAGAAACCGTACAAGGGATTCGCCGGGTGCAGGAAAAATACGGCCGTAACACTATCGGCGTCTACCTAGGCAACCCCAACGTCCACAACCTGGGGTTGATGCTGTACAACGCCCCCTTCATCCGCAGCCTGCGCACCCGCAACCGCTTTTCCGCCACCTCCATTGACCAACTGCCCCACCACGTGGCTGCCTTGCTCATGTTCGGCCACCAACTGCTCCTGCCCATCCCCGACGTAGACCGCACCCAATTTATGCTTATGCTGGGAGCCAATCCCCTGGCTTCCAACGGCAGCCTGATGACCGCGCCGGGGATTGAACGCCGCCTGAAACAGCTCAAAGCGCGGGGCGGCAAGTTGGTGGTGGTTGATCCGCGCCGCACGGAAACGGCCGCGCTCGCTGACCAGCACATCTTTATTAAACCGGGCCGGGACGCCCTGCTCCTCCTGGCCCTTATTCACACCCTTTACGATGAAAATCTGGTCAATCCGGGGCGATTGGCTGACTTGACGGATGGCTTCGACGAGATGAAAACGATTGCTGCTGATTTTGCCCCGGAACAGGCGGCGCCCCGGCTGGGCATCCCGGCGGAGACGATGCGGCAGTTGGCGCGGGAATTGGCCGGGGCGGAGAGGGGTGTGGTTTACGGCCGTATGGGTCTCTCCACCCAACCGTTCGGCGGCGTCTGCCAATGGCTGATCAACGTTCTCAACGTCCTCACCGGCAATCTGGACCGGGAAGGCGGGGCCATGTTCACCCTGCCCGCTTTCGATATTGTGGGGCTGACGGCCATGACCGGATCAACCGGCCGCTTCGGCCACCGGCAGACGCGGGTGCGCGGCCTGCCCGCTTTTGGCGGTGAGTTCCCCGTTTCCGCCCTGGCCGAGGAAATTTTGACGCCGGGCGAGGGGCAGATTCGGGGGATAGTGACGGTGGCGGGGAATCCGGTGCTGTCTGCGCCCAACGGCCGTCAACTGGACAAGGCGCTGGACGGACTGGAATTTATGGTCTCCCTGGACATCTATCTCAACGAAACCACCCGCCACGCCCACCTCATCCTGCCTACCACTACCGGCCTGGAAACGGCGCATTACGACCTGGTCTTCCACGCCCTGGCGGTGCGCAACACCGCCAAATACGCCCCGGCGCTCTTTCCCCCGGCAGAAGGGGCGCGACACGACTGGGAAATTTTGCGCGAACTGCGCAACCGGCTGGAAAACCGGCACAAGGCCGACCGCTCCACCATGCTGGGCAAGCTGGATTTCCAGCGGCGGCTGCGTCCGGACCAGATTCTGGATTTGGGCTTGCGCTTTGGGCCGTATGGGGCCAACGGGGTCAATCGGGACAAGCTGGACGGCGAGGGGATGAAGCTGCGCCGCCTGAAAAATGCACCGCACGGGATTGATTTGGGGCCGCTACAACCGATCTTGCAAGAGCGGCTCTGTACGCCCTCCCGCCGCATTGTTCTGGTTCCAGAGGCGTTGGCGGCGGATGTGGCGCGGGTGAAAGCAGAGTTGTTGGCGGAGAATGGGGCGGAAAACGGCCGTTATCCCCTCTCCCTCATCGGCCGCCGCCAGTTACGCAGCAACAATTCCTGGATGCACAACAGCCCCCGCCTGGTCAAAGGCAAAAACCGCTGCACCCTGCTCATGCACCCGGCGGATGCGGCTACCCGTGGCCTGACGGACGGCCAAACGGTCAAAGTCTGCTCCCGCGTCGGGGAAGTTATACTGCCGCTGGAAGTGACGGAAGGCATCATGCCCGGCGTCGTCAGCATCCCGCACGGCTGGGGGCACAACCGCCCCGGCGTGCAGATGCGCGTCGCTCAAGCGCACCCTGGTGTGTCCCTCAACGACCTGACGGATGACCGGCGGGTGGATGAGTTGACGGGGAATGCCGCTTTCAGTGGGGTTCCTGTGGAGGTGACGGCGGATTTATAGCGCAAACGGCCGTGCCCCCCGGCAGCCTGTGCCGGTTTTGGGCCGTCCAGCGGTAGACGCGCTCTTCAATTTGCCGGATGCCGGGGAGGAGGTAGAGCCAGGTCAGCGGCCGCAGCCACCAGCAATACCGCAGCGCCCCATTTACGGCCGCCGCGCCGCCGCAGAGACGGCCGTCCGCCGCCACAAACCAGACCTGCGTCATGTCGTCTACGGCCGTCAGTCCCAGCGCTTCCAGCGTTTCCGGGATGGCCTGCCAGGGATACGTCGCTACCCGCCCCTTTGTCCACGCCTGCACCAGGCGCGCCGATTTTTCTCAGAAGCCGCAGTCGCCGTCATAAATTAAAAATGGTGGTTTCATGTTCCGTGTTGATTCCTTGAGGCGCGAAAGCCGCGTCCAGTTTTTCCTGCAAGCTGCGGATGAGGAGGGCATTGTCTTCGTTACAGGGGCCAATCGAAACAAAGACGCCTCTGGGGCCGTTTTTCCCGTAGACCCCGGTTTTAACGAGAATGGTCAAATCATTTGCTATTGTAAATTTATCCGCAACTCGGTGACAGGGCAGCCCTTTGGCCTGTAATACGTTTTCCACAATTTGCGCGGCAACAGGCCACGTTGTGAGGAAAAATTTGTAAACGGCCGTGCGCTTGAAGGGTTTATAGGCGATGTCCATGACGACGATAGTCGTCAGCCCGCCAAGGACCCCCACCCAAAAATCTGCCAGAACAGTCAGGACAATAAACACAACCAGAGCGGTGGTTCCCACTGCGGCCAGGAAATCATTTTTGCCATTGCACCAATTTTGATACGTGACGGATGTTTGCATTTTTGACCTCGCCAATCTATACGAGATACGGCCGTTTCCGTTGCGCGTCACATTCCAGACTGGTTCAATCTCGCAGATTGAACCAGTCTTCCCGCAGAATGAGTTGGCTGAAGGCGGACGGCCGTTCCAGATGAATCGTATGCCCTGCACCGGGGACAATTTTCAGCTGCACCGCCGGTATTTGTGCCGCCATTTGCCGGTTGATTGCTGTAAATTTTTTGTCCTGTTCACCGACCAGCAGCAAAACTGGCATGGGCAGGTTGCTCAATTCTGCCCAAAGGGATGGCTGTGCGCCGGTTCCCGTGCCGCGCAGGCTGTTTGCCAGGCCGGCCGGGTTGTTTTGCCGCCGTTGTTGCCGCAGTTTTTGGCGCACGGCCGTATCCAACTGTTTCTGACTGTCCCACAACGGCAGCGTTTCCCAAAAATTAACAAATGATTCGATCCCGTCCCGCTCAATTCTGTCCGCCATCGCGTTGTCCCGCTGGCGGCGTTCCCGGCGTTCCTGTTCGGTTGCCAATCCCGGCGAGGCGCTTTCCAGGATGAGGCGGTTGATGCGGCGGGGGTGATGGACGGCCGTGTACAAAGCCAGCCGTCCCCCCATCGAGTATCCCAGCAAATCCACCTGCGCCGCATCCAACTTGTCCAGAATGGCGATCAGATCGGCCGCCGCTTCCGCCATCTGGTAGCGGGCCGGATCAGGTGGGGAATCGGTACGGCCGTGTCCCAACAAATCTACCGTTACCACCCGAAAGCACCGGGATAACGTCGGGATTACCCCTTGCCAGCTTGGCGAACTGCCGGTAAAGCCGTGGAGAAGGAGGAGGGTATGGCCGTGGCCCTGAGAAGCCACAAAATAGTGGCAGCTGCGAATGTTCAGTGTCGTTTTCATGCTAATGGACGTTATTGGAAATGGTGTTATGTAAACTTTTTTGCACCTCTTTACGGGC
>JALUPA010000717.1 GCA_027054335.1 Ardenticatenaceae bacterium | reverse complement strand
CGACTGTTCTCATCTTCCCCGATTTGAACACGGGCAACAACACGTACAAGGCGGTGCAGCGGGAAACGGGCGCTATTGCCATCGGCCCGGTGCTGCAAGGGTTGAAAAAGCCGGTCAATGACCTCAGCCGGGGCTGTACGGTGGAGGATGTGGTTAATACAGTGGCGATTACGGCCATTCAGGCGCAAGAGGAAGATGCGCTCAGCGACTGACAAAACCTGGCTAACCGCGGAGAACGCAGAGATCGCAGAGGCTTGTACAGAAGAAAAATCTCTGCGTTCTCCGCGTTCTCCGCGGTGAATGATGGGATTTGTCAGTTAATCAGGGAAGATTTGTGAAAATTCTGGTTATTAACTCAGGTAGTTCTTCTATTAAATATCAGTTGTTTGAGATGCCGGGGAGTACGGCCGTAGCCGGAGGTCTGGTGGAGCGCATCGGTGAACCGACAGGCCGGGTGCTGTACTGGTCGCAGGCCGGGGCCAAAATTGAACGGGAGATGCCTGTGGCCGATCACCGGCAGGGCTTGACGCAGGTAGTAGAACTGCTCCTGGATGAGCGTCAGGGAGTGATTGGGTCGGCGGGGGAGATTACGGCCGTAGGCCATCGCGTCGTCCACGGCGGGGAGAAGTTCAGCCAGCCTACGGTGATTGATACGGAGGTGATGGACACTATCCGCGAACTGATTCCCCTGGCTCCGCTGCACAATCCGGCCAACTTGTCCGGCATTGAAGTCGCCAGAGAAATCTTTCCGGAGGCGGCGCAGGTGGCCGTTTTTGATACCGCCTTCCACCAGACAATGCTGCCTCGCGCTTACCGCTACGCCATCCCCAATGCTTTGTATGAGGAGCAGCACATCCGGGTCTATGGCTTTCACGGCACATCCCATCTGTACGTCAGCAAAATGGCGCTGGCGCATTTGGGCAAACCGGCGGCAGACACCAATCTGATTTCCATTCATTTGGGGAACGGGGCTAGTATGACGGCCGTAGCCGGGGGGCAATCGGTGGACACGACGATGGGCTTCAGCCCGCTGCCCGGATTGATCATGGGCACGCGATCCGGCGACATTGATCCGGCGGTCATTTTTTATCTAAGTGAGCGGCTGAACATGAGCATCCCGGAAATTGACCGGCTGCTGAACAAGCAAAGCGGCCTGCTGGGGCTGACCGGCGTGAATGACGTGCGCGATATTCAGGAACGCAGTGAAGCAGGGGATATGGCGGCGACGCTGGCTCTGGAGATGTATGCTTATCGGATTAAAAAGTATATTGGGGCATATACGGCCGTCCTCGGCTACCTGGACGCCATCATCTTTACCGCCGGGGTGGGGCAGAACAGTCCGGTGGTGCGTCAACTGGTCTGCGCCAACCTGGAATCATTGGGTATTGTGCTGGATGAAGAGAAAAATGCTGCCGGTGAAACAGGGCCGGTAAGTGAGATTCAGGGGGAAAACGGCCGTGTCAAAATCCTCATTATTCCCACAAATGAAGAACTGGAAATAGCCAGCCAGACGTATGCGCTAGTTGGACAAAATAAATAAGGTATGGTTTAATTATCGCCACCTTATGTATGGTAGTCCTTGTCTATAATCAAACCTGATACAAACGTACCTATTGCCTTTGTTGTGAAGGCTTTATTTGAAAATCCGCAATTATCTTTTACACACCAGCAGGAATCTTTGATATGGTAAACACTGTTTTTCAGCTGTTCGATAACCATTCTCTGAGAAGCCGCTCCCCCCTGTTTTTAGCCAACTCCCCCATTTATATCTCTCGCTGTCATCTGTTATGTAAATTTTTAACAAAGCGTTTACCCGTTCATAAACGAACGTTTACCCCTAGCGTTACAAGCAAGTAGGCGATGCTGGTAAACTTGTGCAAATCCGGGAAAAGGAGGTGCGTACATTTGTTATTTTGAATAATTACTGGTTAATTTTCATTGTTTTTGAACAAAATTTTTAATAAGGAGAGAAGAATGAAATATAAAAAAAGTATATGGCTTATTGGAATATTCCTCTTGTTGGCCCTTTTGTTAGCAGCATGTGGCGGGCAGGAGCAGGAAGCCGCTCCGCCAGCGGAAGAGTCTGCCCCGGCTCAGGAGCAGGAAGCTCCGGCAGAAGAGGCGGCTCCGGCTGAAGAAGCCCCGGCCGAAGAGGCTCCGGCGGAAAGTGAGGCTGAAGCGCCAGCCGAAAGCGAACCGGTAGCAGCCGAAGATATGGGCGAAGGTTGCCCACCTGTTACCCTGGCTGAGACGCAAGGTATCCCGGCCGGCGCCTTCCCGGAACAGTATGAG
>JALUPA010000716.1 GCA_027054335.1 Ardenticatenaceae bacterium | reverse complement strand
CAAAAGGAACATACAAGGGATAAATTGCCTTCGTCAGCACAGCCACGCATCCAGAGGTAGGCATATGACACAATGCGCTCATTTGCCCCTCCAAAACGAGTTTGTATGTGGGTTTTGCGGTCACTGAAAAAAAAATTGAACAATAGGGTAGTATATGATGACTATTGACCAAGGAATTGCGGCACTAATTGCGGCACTAATTGTAGCTTCTGTTGGCGCAGTTGCCGCATTGATCAACCTGTTTCTTTCATTGAAAGCTCAACGGGAAAATATGCATCTTGAAACATATCTAAAAATGACTCAGGAAGTTGGGCAGGAAAAAAGAAACCTTTTCCATCAACAATTGTCAGAATTCTATGATCCAATATTTACTCTTCTTTCGGTAAACCAGACAATTTTTGAACGAATTGGCCCAGAATCGAACGCTCGACTTAATCCGTTAAACTCAGAAGATGAAGTTAAAAATCTTTGGAGAGAACTTCGCCAGAATGTCATTATTCCAAACAATATGAGAATATGTCAAATAGTGGAAAGTAAATTACATTTACTATCGCCTGATGATATGGTTAACCCGTATTTTAGTTTTACAACCCACGCTTATTCGTTTAAGGCGTTCAAAAAATTAGAGTTTGAACGATATGAACTGTTTCCATTCCCGGAAGACTTTCGTCAACATGTCCAAAATCAACGTGATTACCTTAAGAAAAAAATAGATGATATGATGGAAGTAGATTTGAAGTCTGTCCCAAGACATTCTGCCTAACAAAGCGTAACCGGCTTGCGAGAAAACGAAAGACCTTTTTAAGCCAAATTACCTTCACCATCCCCATGCGACAATATAGTAAATGGGATCGTACTCGCAAATCGGTTGTGCAGGCGTTAAGATCAGCTGAGTAGTTCCCTACTGTTCAATGAGCCAGAAGAGGGTTTTTATGAAGCGTACAGAGTTAATGACATATCTGGATGATTATTTGCAAATTGCCGAGATTTCCGATTACGGACCGCAGGGATTGCAGGTAGAGACGGAGCAGATGGAGATTCAGCGTGTCGCCCTGGCTGTGGATGTGTCGCCCCTTGTCATCGAAACGGCCGTAGCCTGGAACGCCGATTTGCTTTTGGTGCATCACGGCATCTTGTGGCGTAATGTGGAGCGTATTGCCGGACCATTAGGGGCACGGGTACGCCTGCTTATGCGGCATGGCCTGAATCTGTACGCTGCCCATCTATCTTTGGACGCCCATCCCGAAGTAGGCAACAATGCTGTCCTGGCCCAAATGTTTGGCGTTGCCGTAGAGGAATGGTGGTGTACACCGACGAATGTGCCCATTGGCGTGATCGGCGCTGTAGCGACACGGCCGTCTATCACCCATCTCGTCCAACAAATCAACGACCAACTCCACACTCAATGCAGAGTCTTGGCGCATGGCCCGGAGCAAGTCAGCCGCATGGCTATCGTCTCCGGCTTTGGCGCCGACGAAGTAGCCGCTGCCAAAGCGTTGGGCGCCGACACCTTCCTCACCGGCGAGATGTCCCACGCCAACTACTGGGCTGCATCCGATCATGGCCTGAATGTCATATTTGCCGGGCATTACGCCACCGAAACTGTCGGCGTCCAGGCCCTGGGGGAGCATCTGGCCCAAAAATTCAATTTAGACGTCAAGTTTTTCGATTTTCCCACACAAATGTAAGGAGATGTTCCCATGAATACCGCTACAACTGCCTGGATTGAAGATGAAATTGCCGAACTGAAAGCGTCCGGCCTGTACAATCACATCCGCGTCATTGAATCGCCGATGGATGCCTGGGTAACAATTGACGGCCGTCAACTGCTCAACTTCTGCGCCAACAATTACCTGGGGCTGGCTAACCACCCCCGGCTGCGGGTAGCTGCCCAGCAAGCAGTAGACCAATACGGCGTCGGGCCGGGAGCGGTGCGTACCATCGCCGGCACGATGTCTCTGCACATTGAACTGGAAAAGCGCCTGGCCGAATTTAAGCAGGCCGAAGCGTGCATTACCTTCCAAAGCGGCTTTACGGCCAATTTAGCTACCATTCCGGCGCTGGTAGGCCGTGGCGACGTGATTTTTTCCGACGAATTGAATCACGCCAGCATTATTGACGGCAGCCGTCTCAGCCGGGCGACTATTGTGCGCTACAACCATTGCGACGTAGCCGATTTGCAGCGCAAAATCGCCGAAACGACAGAGTATCGCCGCCGCCTCATTATCACCGACGGCGTGTTCAGCATGGATGGGGATATTGCCCCGCTGGACAAAATCTGTGAGGTGGCCGAGGCCA
>JALUPA010000715.1 GCA_027054335.1 Ardenticatenaceae bacterium | reverse complement strand
GTCTAATCAATGCCCAAATTCGGAATAGAAATGCCCTCTGTTTGCAACAAAGTGTTCAAAATGAATAGAAACCGCTTCTGTTTGCACGTTTTCGTGCAAAAATAAGGTGTCACGTTAAACTTTTCCAGAGTTTTCAGCGTAATAGCCGTATTTATCCTGGTAATACTCGCGGTCAAACGGGTCTTCGCCAAAATATTCCAGCGCATCTTCGTCAAAATAGACGCCTTCCGCTACTGCCTCCTCAAACTCGCGGAGTTCCGCCAGGAATTGTTCCGGTGACGAGTAGCGCAAATCGGCCGTGGCCATGGCCGGAGGGGCTAACCGGTCCCAAAAGTGCTGCCGGACGGGTTCTTCCAGGGCCTGCATCAGATCCAAAAGTAAATCAACCAGGTACTCTGTAGATTGGTTCTCCAGGTGGGTACGAACTACAGCAAGATTGTCATTATTTATTGTCATAATCTTCCTCTTATATCAACGATAGGGGCAATTTACTCGCTTTTAGTTTGCAAGTTGGTTCATTCCCGGAGAATGAACCAATTTCCAGAAAACAAAATCCAGACAGTGGCAATAACGTCAATTATGATAAAATATGGCTGTATTGCAAGAGAAAACCGCACAACAATAACATTCGTATTCCCACTCAATCGGTGGGGGCAGTCATCGTTTGGGCCACGTAAGGCGATTTGCCAAATTGTCCTACGTGGCCCAAACGATGATCATACTCAAATCGGTAAGCCGCGGTCAGAGAATCAGGCTATGGAGGAAAAACTATGGTTGGCAGAAACGATCCCTGCCCTTGCGGCAGCGGTAAAAAATATAAAAAGTGCTGTCTGAAAAAAGACCGGGCCGCTGCCAGGCAGCACGCAAAAGCAGCCCAAAGTCCGGAACCGCTCCAGGAAACAACCCCGACAATAAACGAGCCGTCCAGCCTTTTCAAGGACCAGCCCTCCCATGAATCGGCGCCAACGCCGGAAGTTGACCCGCTTATGGAACGTATCAACGCCTTTTGGGAGGCATTCCTGGATATGCCTTATGAAAAGCAGTGGGCCATGGTAGAAAAAATGCTGGCTGAAGAACCGGAACTGTGTGACGGAGAGATGGTTTTTGAGATAACCAACACCTTGTCCGGGCGGGCAATTGAAAGGGGGGAAACAGAACGTTTCAAACAGCTTCTGGCCCGGCTGGAGGAGGTCGCGCCGGAAGCTTGTGCGGAAGAACAGCATTACCTTCTGGAACAGCGTATAGAAATCGGGCTGATAGAAGGGGATGAATCTGCCGTTGAGCGTTATTTTTACCAGTTTTCGCCATTCACCGGGGACAAACTGGACATTTATTACCGGATCATCAGCGCGCTGGCTTACCATGGGAAACTGGCCGTTTTGTATGAGGGGATGCGCCAGGCACGGCCGTTTGTGGCTGAAGGCGGCGATTTAGTCGGGTGGGCCTACACGGAATATACGGAAAAATTAGGAGATGTGGAAATTCTTTATCTATTAGACAAGAACCCTGATCTCCAGCCAGACGATCCTGTTTTGCAAGAGCATTTTGCCGAATATGAGCTGACAATTATCCCGGAAATATTTTCCCTCGTCCTGGATTACCGTGCCGGCCGCAAGACGCCAGCCTGGACATTGGCCGATTTCAAGTTCTCCAACGGGAAAAAGAATGACCCGGCCCAAGAACATTTCACCTTTCTGTTGGCCGCGTTTACGCATTACGCTCATGGGGAAGAAGGCATTGCGCGGACTAAAGTGGAGATGGCACGTGAAGAGCTAAGCCGCTATTTTGCGCTGCGCCGTCAAGGCGAGTTGGAAAATACGGAACCAGAGTACGGCCGTCGCCCCAAACGTAAAACCCGGAAGCATCCAACCTCGCATCCTTTTTGCCCCGACGCCAAAACACTGGATTATTATCTGGCGCAGTATTTGTTAGGGTTCCTGTCGTTTCGCTACTATGAAGCTGTTGCGTTGTTTGAACTCGTCCCCGTCTGGCTCCGTTTTCTGACCAAATATGATCTGCTTGACGAAAAAACCCGGCAACACACTATCCAAGAATTAGGCTATCTCAAAGGCTACCTTATTCAGATTGCTGCCAAAGCCGTGTCAAACCCGGCCATACAAGAAAATTTGGCCGGCTGGCCGTATAAACGTGAGGAAAAAGAATAACGATGGCTGCTAAAAAGGTAAGTTACTATAATGACCCCCAAAAACTGGACCACAAGCTAAGGTGGAAAAAGATATAATCTAACCAGCTTGTGGAGGACAAAAAATGACCAGTAGACGGAAACAATACAATGCCC
>JALUPA010000714.1 GCA_027054335.1 Ardenticatenaceae bacterium | reverse complement strand
CGTCCCGCCACCCCCCGGCAGCGGTATTGACAGCGGCCCGCGTCAATACGCCAACGGAACCTACCAGGCGCCCTACTACACCGTCGCCGGCGGCGACACCCTGTACTCCATTAGCCTGCGCTTTGGTCTGACGGTAGACCAACTCATTGCCGCCAATCCGGCCGCTGCCAGCGGCATCTACCCCGGCCAACAGTTGTTCATCCCCAGTGGCGGCAGTGTTCCACCGCCGGTCAATCTGCCCATCAGTCCGACTTACGAGCGGGTCTCCTTTGCTCCCGGTGCTGTTTCCGCTACGCTGAACGGTTCCGTTGACAACAACACGCCCAAAGGATATGTGCTGCGCGGCCTGGCCGGGCAAACGATGAACATCACGACTAAATCCTCGGCCGAGTTCCTGCAAATTACGGTAGCCGACGTAAACGGCCGTGCCCTGCCTCTCAACGGCGTTAACGGCCAGGCCGAAAATAACGTCACCACACAGCTTCCCTACACCGGCGACTACTTCATCACCATCATCCCCACCACCCCGCCGGAAAGTCCGTCTTTGAATTTCACCATCACGTTTACAGTGCAGTAGAAAACATACCTGCGGGAGGGACTGAAAACCCTCCCGCAGTTTAATTATGCTATATTACCTGCAAGGTGATGCAATGGAAACAATATCTGCCCTCAAAACAAAAACGGTAATGACGGCCGAAGATTTTTACAACCTGCCGGATCATGGCGGCCACCATGAACTGGCCAAAGGAGAAATTGTGCCTATGTCACCTGCTGGAACCCAAACACGGTAAAATAGCCATGCGTATTGGCGCATTTTTATGGCGTTACATGGAAGAATACAACCTGGGCGAAGTGTACGCTGCCGAAACAGGCTTTACCATTGAAGAAGACCCGGACACCGTGCGCATTACGAGTCGCTGGCTGATGTGCGTATTCTGCTGCGGGAAGATACGTTAGAACCATCCGGCGAGAAGCAGATTACCTCAACGGGTACCTGGTGACCGGCCAGGGCACAGCAGGCATTACAGACACATTCTCCGCTTTTGTTACGCCCATTACTGTGGATTGGCCTTTGACGCACACCTGGCAAATTGATGGGCAAGCACCCATCGTGCGCGTGTCTGATAAGACGATGGATAGTATTGACGTGGTTTGGGCGAGCGGGGGAGATCATACGGTAGCGCTCAGGGTGACCAATGCCGGTGGGGAAATTCTCAGTACAGAAACAACCGTTGTGGCCGGTACGTACTTCTACTACCTGCCATTGATTGCCAAAGAGGTTCAATAATCAATGGGCAGGAGTTGGCCGGTATCTTTGCGGCGGGGGAGGTAGATGGTGAAGGTAGCGCCGCCGTCGGGGTTGTGGCTGGCCTGGATACGGCCGTGATGCTGCTTCATGATCCGTCTGGCAATGTATAACCCCAGGCCGGTACCTTTGCCTTGCGGCTTGGTGGTGAAGAATGGCTCGTAAATTTTGTCCATAATGGCCGGGTCAATCCCGGAACCGGTATCGGCAATAGAGACGGCGTAGGTTTCCACGGCCGTCTTCTGGTCATCAGAGCCATTCAACCGCGAACCGGCCGGCAAAACCCAGGATTTAACGGTGACTGTGCCGCCGTCAGGCAGCATGGCGTCGCGGGCATTGATGAGCAGATTGATCAACACTTGCGTCAGTCCGTTGTGATCGCAGACAATGGTTTTGAAATCGTCGGCCAATTCTTTTTGGATGCGGATGTTGTATTCGCCCTGGAATTGGTGGCGGACGAGGGTCAGGGCATCTTCGATGATCATGTTCAGGTCGGTGACGGCCGTTTGCTCCTCCTCATCGTAGGAATAATTGCGCAGCACTTCCACCGTGCGGGCGGCGCGCCAGGCGCTTTGCTCAATCATCTCGATATATTTGAGCAGTTGGGCCATACTCAACGAATTATCTTCCACTTCATGCTGTAAATTACTGCACGTAGCCGTGATGATACTGAGCGGCGTGTTAAGTTCGTGAGCTACGCTGGCTGTAAGAACGCCAATACCGGCCAACCGCTGAATGCGCGTCAACGCCTCATTGATCCGGTCTGATTGGGGGTGGTTGTTAGCCGGAACCACCCTGTTTTCTACCGTTTGTTCAGGTGTTTTCACTGCGGTATTTACGTTTATATCTACCATAATGCCTCTGATATGCTCTTTCCAGACGGATGCAAGGGGCGCACATCTTCCTGAAGTCCGTTTAGGCGTAAACTTTGCTTGCCGTTACTTCCTGAATAGGATACGTCAGGTAGCGTGCGGCGTCCGTATGTGCCCCGTAAATTCAACGTGAAGGCGGCGTGAACGGTGGTTTGGTAATTGGTAACTGGGTAATTACCCAGTTACCAATTACCAATCACTGAATTAACCATCCCTAAGATTCTGCCTGGTTTCGTTGGCTGGGGGTTGGGGGCGGGTTACACTATTTGCATGATTGACGTGGCTGTTGTAATTGTTAGCTGGAATGTGCGGGATTATTTGGTGAAATGTCTCCGTTCAGTTTACGCTGAATTAGGGCGCACCGGCTTGAGCGGGGAAGTTTTTGTGGTAGATAATGCTTCCACGGATGGCACGGCCGAAATGGTGGCCCATCTTTTCCCTCACGTCCATCTCCTCCAGAATGAGGATAACCCCGGTTTTGGCACAGCCAATAACCAGGGGATGAAGGCAGCGGCGCAATATGAACCTCATTACTATTTTTTATTAAACCCGGATACGGTGGTACATCCAGGGGCGTTGCAGGCGTTGGTGCAATGCCTGGAAGAACGGCCGGATGCGGGGATGGCCGGGGCGCGATTGATGTATGGCGACGGCCGTTTCCAGCACAGCGCCTTCTATTTCCCCGGACTCATGCAACTGGCCTTCGATCTGTTCCCCATGCCGGCCCGTCTGTATGACAGCCGCTGGAACGGCCGTTACCCCAAATCTCTCTATCACCGCAACAAAGAACCATTCCAGATTGATCATCCCCTGGGAGCTACCATGTTGGTGCGGGCGGATGTGGCCGAAGCGACCGATGGCTTTGACGAATCCTTCCGTATGTACTGCGAAGAGATAGATTGGAGTTGGCGGGTGCAAGCAGCCGGCTGGAAGATTTACGTGGTGCCCCGCGCCGAAATTATCCATTACGGCGGGGAAAGCACGCGGCAGGTACCGGCCCAATCTGTGATTGATTTGTGGAGCAGCCGCGCCCGTTTATATCGCCAGATTCACGGCCGTTTCCGGGCCAATTTGGCGACTAAACTGGTGACGCTGGGCATGAAAAAGAAAGCGGCCAGAACCAAAGACCCGGAAATGAAACGCGCTTACGAAGAAATCTCCCGTATCTGGCAGTCCACCAATGGCAGCAAATAAGCCTCTGGAACTGACGGCCGTTATCCTCACCCTGAATGAAGCAGAACATATTCAAGCCTGCATCCAAAGCCTCTCCTGGGCGGATCGCGTTGTGGCGTTTGATTCGTATAGCGAGGATGACACAATTGCCCTAGCCGAGGCTGCTGGAGCCGAAATCCACCAGTCCCCTTTTGCCAATTATGCGCAACAGCGCAATGCCGCTTTGGACGCTATCCAAACGGATTGGGTCTTTTTTGTGGATGCAGATGAGCGGGGGACGCCGGAATTGGGCGCGGAAATCCGCCAGGTGATGGCGGAACGGCCGGAAACGGGCTGGTATGTGCCGCGCCATAATTATATTTTTGGCAAACTGACGCGGGGGGCGGGCTGGTATCCCGATTATCAACTGCGTTTGTTTGTTCACGGCCGTGTCCGTTACGAGCGGCCGGTGCATGAGATTGCCGTGGTGGACGGCGAGATTGGCTACCTGACGAACCCCCTGACCCATTACAATTACCGCGATTTGGCCCACTTTCACACTGTTCAGCAGGCCTACACTGATTACGACGCTTCCATTTTGTGGCAGGAAGGCATCCGCCCCAAACCGCACAACTACATTTTACAGCCGCTGCGCCAATTTCACTGGCGCTACATCACTCTGGACGGCTATAAAGATGGCTTACACGGCCTGCGCCTCAGCCTGTACATGGCCTATTATGAATGGGTGAAATATCGCAAGCTTGGGAAACACGGATAACGCGGATGTGATGGATTTTCACGGATTTCTGTTGTCTTATCCGTGAAAATCCTTTCAACTCACGTTAGACTTTCAAGAGGCGCATGCAAAAACAGTTGTCTACATGCGAAAAAATAAGATCATATGACACTAAACATTGGCGAAGAAATTGTTGCTGCTTATCTTCAATACATCAAGAAGTGTGAATTCATTCAACAGAACTTATACACCCCTGATGTTCAAGGGGAAATTGACGTTGTCGGTATTGACTTGGATGGGAAATCATTGTATGTCTGTGAAGTAGCTATCCACTTAACCACAGGTTTGCGATATACTAAAAACGGACAACCGAATAATGTCAACAAGATAACGGAAAAATTTTCGCGGGATATTGAATACGCTAATAAGTATTTTCCTGATTATCAAAAATACTTCATGCTCTGGACGCCTATTGTAAAAGTGCCCCGTACAATTACAAAGAACAACCAGATGCAAGATATTGAAGCAATCAAGAGTAATCTCAAAAGAGATTATGATGTTGATTTAGAGTGTATAATTAACGAAAAATTCTTGAACTGCTTAAGGGAATTGCGCGTTTTCGCTAGGAAGGAAACGCAAGCGCTAAAATCACCGATATTACGTTATCTTCAGGTAGAAGAATACTTGCAAAAATATGTCAACAACTTGTCGGAACGGCCGTAAAAGTTGTGATACAGTGAGATAATAGGCCATTCAACCAGATTCTGTTTCGGGTGGTGTTTTATGAGTAAATCAATTGGCGTGGAGTGTACATTCGGGGCGGACGGCCGTATCCGCGTAGATCGCATCCAGTTAGACGGTAAATGGCTGCCGGTGGGGCAGGGGCGGCAATGGTCAGATGAAAACGGCCGTCATCTCCTCATCATGCTGCCCAACAACCAGACCAGAGAACTCCTCCTCCAGGCCGGTACCCTCACCTGGATACTTCTCCCTTCGCGCACCGCCATCGTGTAAAACGTGATGCGTTTCCCCTGCTCCTCTGCTCCCTTGCGCCTCACCCTCGCCCCAACCGGTACTTCAACAACGTCCGCACCGTCGGAATGCCATCCCACGGCGTTAACTTCTTTCCCTCTTCCCGATGGTCGTAACTGATGGGCGCTTCGTAGATGTTAATTTTGTTCAGCAGGAGCTTGGACGTGATTTCCGCCTCGATTTCAAAGCCGCGGCTGTTCAGTTGCAGCGACTGCATGAGCTGACGGTCAATCAGTTTGTAACAGGTTTCCATGTCGTGCAGACGGCTGCCGAACAGGAGGTTGGTAATGGCCGTCATCGCCTGATTCCCCCAACGCATCAGGCGGGAACGCCGGCTCAGGTCGCGCACCCCGTAGACCGCCTGCGCCTGATTTTCCTGGTATACGTCCAGCAAACCCTGATAATCCTGCGGGTCATATTCCAGATCGGCGTCCTGAATGATGACCACATCCCCGGTAACGTATTCCAGGCCGGTGCAAACGGCCGCACCCTTCCCTTTGTTTTGGGGATGGGTGATTAGTTGTACGCTGCCATCGTTGACGGCCGTTTGCAGCAAATCCTTCGTCGCCTGATCCGAGCCGTCATCCACAATCAATACTTCTTTTTCTACCGGTACTGCCAGCACCTGATCCAACAGTTCGCCCAAAGTACCCGCTTCGTTATAGACAGGAATAATGACACTTAATTTCATACTATCCAGTGTAACCGTCTTCAAAAAATCCGTCTACTTTCTGTAGGGTAATTTTGAAAATTGCCCCGCGTGAATAACCCGTAGAAAACGGCCGTATCCCCCGCCACTTGTTTTATCTGGTCTCCGGACAGTACCAAACTGGTGTTTAGCTCCATTCACGTTGGGCGCGGCAGTTCCCAGCTAGATTTACAAGATCAACACCGTCACCGGCGAGCAAATCCCGCTGACAAATGATGGTTTTACCAATTTGTGGCCTGTATGGCGGCCTGACACGTGGGAGTAGTCGGGCGATTTGCCAAATCGCCCAACAGGTTAGCGACGGCCGTGACAATGCTTAAACTTCTTGCCGCTGCCGCAGGGGCAGGGATCATTGCGGCCCACATGGGCAAACTGTTCCACGTCCAGCCCCACATCCTCGGCGGCGTACAACTTCATAATTTCTGCCGGCGCCCGCTTTTCCCGCAGCAAGTTAGCCATAATGCGCATGGGCCGCTCGACGTGATGGAAGAATAACTTATACCCGGCGCAGAGATAATTCAGCCCTGGCTCCCCGTCCGGCGTGTGGCTAAAACGGTTGCGCGGGCAGCCGCCGTGACAGGCAAAACGCACGTCGCACGCCAGGCAGTATTGAGGCAGCTTGTCCGCCTTGTCCCGGCCAAACTGCCGCTGCTTGTCAGAGGCGATCAGTTCGATCATGTGCGTTTCCCGGATGTTGCCCAGCAGGTAATCCGGCTCCACGTAATGGTCGCAGGCGTACAGGTCGCCGGTGTGTTCCAGAGCCAGGGCATTGCCGCATTCGGGGGCAAAAACGCACAGGTTGTGCTGGCCTACCCAACTGCCCAGGGCCACGTCAAACATCTGCACGTACACCTGGCCCACGTCACGCCGCACCCATTCTGCAAAAATCTCAATGAGAAAACGGCCGTAAGCCTCCGACCCTACTGATCTATCCGTGACCAGATCGCCGGTTTGCTGGTATAACGGCCGTTCCCGCCACCCCTCCAGCGCCAGAGGCAGCGTTTCCGCCGTAGCCCGTTCCACAATAGGGATAAACTGGATAAACTGCGCCTTCAGGTCGTCCCGGAAAAAGCGGTATACCTCCAGGCCATGCTCCTGATTGGCAGCGTGGACGGTGCAGAGAATGTTGTACGCCACCCCATGCTTTTTCAGGTATTCCCAGCCGCGCATCACCTGATCAAAACTGCCCGCGCCGCCTTTGTTTACCCGGTAGGTATCGTGAATTTCTCGCGGGCCGTCCACGCTTAAGCCTACTAAAAAATCGTACTCTTTGAAGAAAGCAGCCCATGCGTCATCAATCTGGGTACCGTTGGTCTGAATAGTGTAAACGACGCGCTGGCCCGGCTTTTTGTATTGTGCCACGTATTCGATGGAGCGCCGGAAAAAGTCCAGGCCCATCAGGGTAGGTTCGCCGCCCTGCCAGGCAATGGTCACTTCCGGTGTACGATGACTTTCCAGAATTTGTCGGATGTAAATTTCCAGCAAATCATCCGCCATGCGGAAGCGGCTGCCGGGATACAGCATCTCTTTGGAGAGGAAGAAGCAGTATTTACAGTCCAGGTTACACACAGCCCCGGTCGGTTTTACCAGAAGATGGTAAGCGGGTGGGGCGTTTGTGGGGATGGTTAAGGTCATGGTTATCCTTTGTTGTAGGGCGATTTTCAAAATCACCCTACGGATGTGGCAAAACACGTTACAATACGGAATCTTAACACAATCTGCCCCAATGGAGGATTTGATTTTATGACAGTAACAATTGATTCAGATTACATTATCGGGACATTAGCTGATTTGGTGCGAATCAACTCTATCAATCCCTCGCTGGCGGCGGATGGAGTGGGGGAGGCGGAGATTGGTGTGTATGTAGCTGACGCGCTGCATGACCTGGGGCTGGCGGTGACGACGTATGAAATGGAACCGGGCCGGGTGAATGTGGTGGGTTGTTTGCGGGGGAAGGGCGACGGCCGTACCCTTCTCCTCAACGCCCACATGGATACGGTAGGGGTAGAGGGGATGACGATTGACCCCTTTGCTGCGGAAATACGGGACGGCCGTCTCTACGGCCGTGGCTCGCAAGATATGAAGGGCAGTTTGGCGGCGATGATTGGGGCCGTTAAAGCGTTAGTGGATGGCGGGGTGGAACTGGGGGGAGATTTGTGGATTACGGCCGTGGCCGACGAAGAATACAAAAGCATCGGCACAGCCGATCTCGTCAAACACGTCCAGGCCGACGCCGCCATTGTCACCGAGCCGACCGACATGACCCTGTGCCGCGCTCACCGGGGCTACATTTGGTATGAGGTGGAAACGGTGGGCCGGGCGGCGCACGGCAGTCGCTACACCGAAGGGATTGACGCCAACATGCGCATGGGCCGTTTCCTTTGCGGTCTGGACAAACTGGAGCAGGCATTGCGCCAGCGCCCGCCGCACCCGTTGGCCGGGCCGCCTTCCCTCCACGCCGCCCTCCTGCAAGGTGGCACAGAAATCAGCGTTTACGCCGCTTTCAGCCATCTGACCCTGGAGCGACGCACCATCCCCGGTGAAACGGAGGCGCAGGCCACGGCCGAATTGCAGGCCATCATTGATCAACTGGCGGCGGAAGATGATACGTTCCGGGCGGCCGTGCAAGCTACCTTCCGGCGGGAACCGTTTGAGATTGGCGCGGACGCGGCCATCGTGCAGGCGTTGGCGCCGGCGATGACGGCCCGATTGGGCCGCGAACCGGAACACTCAGGCATGACGTTCTGGACGGACGCGGCTATTCTGGCGGATGCCGGCATGGAGACGGCGCTGCTGGGGCCAATTGGAGCCGGGCTGCACAGCGCGGTGGAGTGGGTAGACGTCCAGTCGGTGCTGGATTTGGCGGAGATTTTGGCGGATACGGCCGTCATTTATTGCCGGTAAAAAGTTTTCAGTAGTGCCAGGCATGGGGTTCAAGGTGGTCGTCTGATCAAGTCGTTAAACCCCATGCCTGGCACTGCCAATCACAGGAGTTTCCCATGAAAAACAACCAACCCCAGAACAGCACACTTTCCGTCTGGGCCGGGGAAGAAGGTGATTTTTGGGCCGGGGCTACCCAGGTTCCGGTAGTTCACAGCGTTTCCTTTGGGTACAAGGATGTGGCCCATTGGCTGCGGGTGGCTTTGGGGGAGGAAGCGGGGCATATTTACGGCCGTAACACCAATCCCACCGTCCACGCCTTCGAGGAAAAAGTGCGCCTTCTGGAAGGGGCCGAAGCTGCTACCAGCGCTTCTACCGGCATGGGCATCATCAGCAGCGCCCTGTTTGCCCTCCTCTCCCCCGGTGACCGCGTCGTGTCCGTCAAGGACACCTACGGCGGCACCAACGTCATCTTCACCGAGTTCCTGCCCCGCTTTCAGATTGACGTGGCCCTGTGCGACACCACTGACCATGAAGCGATTGAAGCCGAGATTGCCCGCGGCTGCCAGGTGCTTTATCTGGAAAGCCCCACCAATCCCACCGTCAAAATTGTGGATTTGGCCCGGCTGGCCCAGGCTGGTCACGCAGCGGGCGCCGTCGTCATTGTGGACAACACTTTTGCCACGCCCATCAACCAAAACCCGCTGCAACTGGGGGCTGATTTGGTGCTGCACAGCGCCACCAAATTTCTGGGCGGCCATGCCGATGCGTTGGGCGGTGTGATTTGTGGTTCCCAGACGTTGGTCGAGCAGATTTACCATTTCCGGGAAATTAACGGGGCTACGCTGCACCCCATGGCTGCTTATCTGCTCCTGCGCGGGATGAAAACGCTCGATTTACGCATCCGGAGACAAAATGAAAGCGCCCTGCAAATTGCCCGCTTTCTGGCCGGCCATCCCCGTATAGAAAAGGTGTTTTATCCCGGTCTGACCAGCCACGAAAACCACGCCATCGCCCGGCAGCAGATGCGCGGCTTTGGCGGCGTGTTGAGCTTTATTTTGCGAGGAAATGATTTTGCTGACGTGCGCCGCTTTGTGCCCCGTTTGCGCTACGCTCATGCCGCGGCCAATCTGGGGGCCGTAGAAACCATCGTCGGGCCGCCGGCCACGACCAGCCACGTTGAATGTACGCGGGAGGAACGGGCGGCGATGGGCATACCGGAAAGCTTGATCCGCTATTCGACCGGCATTGAAGACGTCAGTGATCTTATCGCAGATTTGGAACAGGCGTTGGCTTTCGTCTGATAATTTCTATGGTTTGCGACAGACAGCCAACGTTTGGTATAACTATAGGGAATAATCCCACAAAATTCCCATACCTGCTGTGCGCACTGTAAGGCGCAAAATTTAACAACATATGTGACTATACAGGACACAGAGGACACAGAGATTCTCAGAGAAGACGCAGAGGGCACAGAGAGAACACAAAGATTTTTTCTCTCCATGTTCTCTGGGCCGCCTCTGTGTACTCTGTGTCCACCTGAATAGTTACCAACATATTTCCATAAAGGAGTGGGAAAATCATGAAAATTGGTATTTTAACAGGCGGCGGCGACGTCCCTGGACTGAACCCTGGTATTAAGGCGGTAGTGAACCGGGCCATTGATGAAGGGCATGAAGTGATTGGTATTCGGCGGGGCTGGGCTGGGCTGCTTTACCTGAACCCGGATGATCCGGACAGCGTGCGGGAATGGACGATGCCGCTGGACAAGAATAAAGTGCGCACGATTGACCGGACGGGCGGTACGATACTGCATACCAGCCGGACAAATCCCAGCAAGGTTCCCTATAAAAGCGTGCCGGACTTTTTGCGTGATCCGGCACACCCGGAGGCAGAAGAGGAAGATAAAAGTTTGCGCGATTTTACGCCGCACGTGCTGCGTAATCTGGAATATCTGGGTATTGATCGCCTGATCCCTATTGGCGGCGACGATACGTTGAGCTATGGGGAACGGCTGCACAGTGAGGGCTTCCCGGTGGTGGCTATCCCCAAGACGATGGACAATGACGTGTACGGCACGGATTATTGTATTGGTTTCAGCACGGCCGTCACCCGCAGCGTCCAGTTCATCAACCAGCTACGTACCAGCGCCGGCTCCCATGAACGCATTGCCATTATTGAGCTGTTCGGTCGTAACTCCGGGGAAACCAGTCTGATCAGCTCCTACCTGGCCGGTGTAGACCGGGCGCTTATTTCCGAAGTGCCCTTTGACCCGGAAAAACTGGCCGACCTGGTGATGAAAGACAAAGAAGCCAATCCCAGCCATTACGCTATCGTCACCGTGAGCGAAGGGGCGCACATTGTAGGGGGCAAGATCGTCGAGTTTGGCGAAGCGGATGCGTATGGACACCGTAAATTAGGCGGCATTGGCGAAATTACCGGTCAGGCGCTCAAGCAAATTACCGGCCAAAACGTTATTATCCAGCGGGTGGCTTATCTGATGCGTTCCGGCGCGCCGGACGCCCTGGATTTGATGGTGGCGGTAAATTATGCCAATCTGGCTGTCAGCTTGCTCATTCAGGGAACCAGCGGCCGTATGGTGGCTTTGCGGGATGGCACTTATACGCACGTGCCTATGAGTGTTGTTACCAGCGGTATCAAGCGGGTAGACGTTGATGAGTTGTATGACGTGCAGGAATACCACCCCAAAGTGCGCCACGTTTTGGGCAAGCCAATGTTTTTGTATTAGACGGGAAACGTGATGCGTGGCGCGTAATTTCTTCGGGTCACGCATCCCTCCCGTTCCCACGTTCTACGTGGGAATGCTAACGGAACGCTCTGCATTCCACTTGACGCGGAGCGTCTAACAGGTCATTCCACGCGGAGCGTGGAACGAGGGGGCGTGTGGAACGAGGGGGCCGGCTTACCCGAAATTTTATCGCCCATTTACGCAGCAAAGTCTGTGATCTATTGACAAGGAGCGAATATGAGTGCGGAAAAATATGATGCGATTGTTATTGGCGCGGGGCTGGGCGGGTTGAGTGCGGCCGGGTATTTGGCGCAGGCGGGGAAGAAGGTGTTGGTGCTGGAGCATCACACCGTGCCGGGCGGTTATGCCCACGAGTTTCGCCGGGGCAAGTACCGCTTTGAGGTAGCTTTGCACGCCCTGGATGGGGCGGGGCCGGGCGGCTGGGCGTATCCGGCCTTGTCGGAACTGGAAGTGTTGGATCAGGTGACTTTTCAGCGGATGGACCCGTTTTATACGGTACGTTTTCCCGGCCGGGAAATTACGGCGCACGCCGACGTGACGCAGTATGAAGGGGAGTTGCTCCGCCATTTTCCGCAGGAGGCAGCCGGAATTCGCCAGTTGGTGGATGCGATGCTGACGGTCTTTTTTGAGGTACGTCGCTTTATGGTGGATGGGGAGTTGGGGATACGGCCGTCTATGGCCCAAATGCCCGCTCGTTACCCCCACATGCTCACGGCGATGAGTCAGACCTGGGCCGAATTTATGGGGCAGTACATCCACGATCCGGAATTGCAGGGGGTGTTTACCACGTTGTGGGCGTATTACGGCCTGCCGCCGGAACGATTGAGCGCGGCGACGTTTATTTTTCCCTGGGTCAGTTACCATCTGTTTGGCGCGTATTACCCGGAAGGGGGTAGCATGGCGTTGAGCCGCGCCCTGGAAACGACCATCCAAAAGTACGGCGGCGAGGTGCGCTACAAGCAGACAGTGACCAAAATTGAGATTGAGGACGGGCAGGCCACGGCCGTCCTCACCGACAAAGGTTTACGCGCCGAAGCCGATCTGGTCATCAGCAATGCCAATCCGCCGGACACGATGCTGAAGTTTGTGGGGCGGGAACATTTGCCGGAACGGTATGTGGCGAAAGTGGAAGATGCTTTGCAGAAACCGGCCCTGTCTAACCTGGTGGTGTACCTGGGGCTGGAACGGGATTTGCTGGCCGAGGGCTGGCCGTACCACGAACTGTTCCTGGCCGAAACGTATGAGGCGGCGGAAGATTACGAGAATATGGTAAACGGCCGTTTCCACAAAGCCGGTCTGGTCATCTCCCACTACGATCAGGCTGACCCCGGCTGCGCCCCGGCCGGCGGCAGCGTCATTACCCTTACGGCGTTGGCCGACTGGGATTATGCTGATCAATGGGGTACAGGCGGCGACCCGGCGGCCTTGGACCCCAACAGCCCCACCTACTACCGCAAAAACCCCCAATACCAGGAACTCAAGCAGGCGGCCGGAGACGCGCTTATTGATCGCGCCGAGACGGCGCTTCCCGGCTTGCGCGAGGCCATCAAATACGTGGAAGTAGCCACGCCACTGACGAATTATCGCTACAGCCTCAACCCCGGTGGCAGTATTTACGGCTCGGAGCAGACGGTGGACAATATGTATCTGAATCGCCTGAGCGAAAAGACGCCCATCTCCAACCTGTTTTTGGCCGGGGCCTGGGTGACGGGCGGCGGGATGAGCGCGGCGCTGCTGTCCGGGCGCAGCGCTGCCCGGCGGGCGTTGGCGCATATGGATGGCGCGCCGGACGCGCCTCTTATGGGGGTGGATGGAGCGGTGGAGCAGAGGGGTGAATCTCCGATCCCCCATCTCCAATCTCTTACGCTCACGGCCGTCCAGTCTAACCGGGAAATCAATCTGAAAGCGCCGGGGCAGACGGCCGTACTCATCTGCCACACGCAGGACACACGGGAGGCGGCCAAAACGGTTAATCTGGCGGTGCGCCGCCAATATCCGCTGGCGACTGACGTGATGATTGCCAGCGTGATCGATTTGAGCGGCATCCCCCGCATGTTCCGTAAAATTGCCGAATCCGCCATGGAGAAGGCTTACCAAAAAATGGCAGCGTCTCTGCCCGCCGGTTTTGACCCGGCCGATTATCTTCTCATGCTGCCGGATTGGGACGGTGCGGTGACGCAGGCGTTTGGTCTGTCCGGCGTGGCTAAGCAGGCGGCTGTGGTGGTTTTGGATGCCAATGGCGACATTGTAGGGGTTTCTCAGGAGGGTGATTTGGGGGAGACGGCCGTGAAAATATTGAGTCTGATCGAGTAAAAAGCGTGTTTCAAATCAGTTGATCAGCGTAGGGGTGGGACAGGGACGATAGTTACAGCATATTGCATTTTAAGTGACTGTCACCTCTGAGGCTGAGTAGTTACGAAATTCGAGAAATACCAATACGAATTTAGCCTAATTCTGGATGTTGACGGCCGTCCATTCATTGTCTACACTCTGCTTCTTAAATCTAACAAAGTAAGCGTTCAGCCTCTCAAGGCCTGACAATTTTTTGCCGACTTGTCCGGTCTGAACAATTGCTCTGAAAATTGGAGCAGCGCCTTGATCAAATCTACCCGCAACCCGGTAAAGCCAGGCAGTTTATTGACCAGTATGCCAGCCATTATGGTTGTTCTGCTTCTGATAGACAGCCTGCACTTCGTTTTTGCCCGCTTGTTATTGCCTTACCTGCCGCCGACCACGTCTTCTTTCTATTACATGACCATTGCTACGATAGAGATTGCTCTGTTTGCCGCCGTGCGCCGCCAGATTGATTGGCGGGTTTTCCGGGACAACGCCAAATTCTTTCTGATCATCGGCTTTTTAATTGCCTCGGCCACGGCGCTGAGTTTTACGGCCGTTACCTACATCGATCCGGGCACAGCCTCCATGGTCGCCCGGATCAATACGCTTTTTGCCCTGGGCTTTGGTATCCTGTGGCTGAAAGAACGCCTGACGCGCGGAGAAAAAATTGGCGCGGTCATTGCTGTGGCGGGCGTATTTGTCGTCAGCTTTCAACCGGGGGATACGAGCGGCGTTTTATGGCTGGGGGTATTGTTGGTGTTGGCTGCCAGTTTTACCTACGCCTTGCACGCCGCCATTGTCAAGCGGCAGGGCGGAGAAATAGATTTCACTAACTTTTTCCTGTTTCGGATGATGGCCTCTATTTTGTTTTTGCTGATTTTTGCCGTGGGGCGCGGCGAAATGGTGTGGCCGGCCGGGGCGCACGTGTGGTGGATTTTGCTGCTGGCCGGGACGGTGAATGTGACTGTCAGCCGGGCATTGTATTATCTGGCGCTGCGCCGTTACAAATTGAGTATTCTCACGATTTTGTTGACGCTCAGCCCGGTGGTAACGATTTTGTGGTCGTGGCTGCTGTTTGGCGTGTGGCCGTCATTGCAAGGACTGGTGGGGGGGACGGCCGTACTCCTGGGCGTCATTCTCGTCACCATGACCCGGCGTCAAAAATAGCGTGTGCGCTGGGTGAGGAAAACCGACTGTCAGACACAGTACCTGATGATTTATGGGGCCTAAAAAGGGGAATTGATCGCAAAATTGGCTAAAGTTATCGGCTGCATCCAGCCCGATACAGTTGATTTTCCGCGCCGCTGCACTCAGCATATTCCTCGTTGTCCAGCACATAAAATGGTAAGATACAGGCCAGTTCAGGCAAAGAATACAATTCATCTGGAGGTAAAAATGGCTTTTAATTTACGCAATCGCAGTTTTGTCAAATTACTGGACTTCACCCCGGCAGAGATCAAATTCCTGTTGAAATTGGCTGCTGATTTGAAAGCAGCCAAGTACGGCGGCTACGAGCGGCAGCGCCTCAAAGGTAAGAACGTCGTACTCATCTTTGAGAAATCTTCCACCCGCACCCGTACCGCCTTTGAAGTGGCCGCTTACGACCAGGGGGCCAATGTGACTTACCTGGGGCCAAGCGGTTCGCACATCGGCTACAAAGAAACGATGAAGGATACGGCGCGGGTGCTGGGCCGATCCTATGACGGCATCGAATATCGCGGTTTTGGGCAGGAACGGGTGGAAACGTTGGCCCAATACGCCGGCGTGCCGGTATGGAACGGGCTGACGAACGAATTTCACCCCACCCAAATCCTGGCCGACGTGTTAACGATGATGGAACACAGCTACAAAAACCTGCCTGAGATTGCTTTTACCTATTTGGGAGACGCCCGCAACAACGTAGGCAATTCCCTGATGGTGGGCGGCTGCAAGCTGGGGATGGACGTTCGCCTGTGCGCCCCGGAACATTTGTGGCCGGAAGAGCATCTGATAGCCCAATGCCGGGAAATTGCCGGGCAAACCGGCGCTCGCCTGACCTTGACGGCCGATGTAGCCAAAGGTGTGCGGGGAGCAGACTTTTTATATACGGACGTGTGGGTCTCTATGGGCGAACCAGATTCGGTGTGGGCAGAACGCATCAATTTACTGAAACCGTACCAGATCAATGCCCGGACAATGGAGATGACCGGCAACCCTGAAGTGAAGTTTATGCACTGTTTGCCCGCCTTCCACAATGCGGATACGGACGTGGGCCAAAAGATGGCGGAAAAGTTTGGCCTGGATCAAGGTCTGGAAGTGTCGGAAGCAGTGTTTGAATCACCGGCCTCTATTGTCTTCGATGAAGCGGAAAACCGCATGCACACCATCAAGGCTGTTATGGTGGCAACGTTGGGGGATTGACGTTAGGGGAAACTGATCAATTTGCCACAGAAACGGATGTTTGAGCAATAAAGGGGTGAATTATGATTCTCATTGTGCGTGGAATTATCTGGTATGGGCTGTATTTGTTCCTGATTTTATTGCCCTTGGCAACGGCCGTGATTCTCAGCCCCGCCAGGAATCCCCATCCATTTTTAGTGGAAGCTGCGGTAGGCGCCGGGTTTATCGGTTTTGCTTTAATGAGTCTTGAATTTGCGCTCATCTCTCGCATAGATGCGGCGGCACAGCCTTTTGGCGAAGATTCACTTCAGCTTTTTCACAATATCATGGGGGTTGTCGCTTTGGGATTCATCCTGGCGCATCCTTTTTTGCTCATCGTATCCGGTTATCCGGCCAATTGTTGGTTAAACCCGTTTGCCGCCTGCGCCAATTTCACCACCCGCACGGCATTTTTCTCTGTCTTTATCTTGTTGCTGCTTGTGGGGACGTCCCTCTGGCGCAAAAAATTAGGCATTAAGTATGAGCTTTGGTACGTTTTTCATGGCTTGTTTGCCTTACTGGTGATTTTTTTGGCCTTGGCGCATATTTTTATTATCGGCCGTTACACAACTGTCCCCGTGATGCAAGCCGTCTGGCTGCTCTATGCTGTTCTCGTACTGGGGTTGCTTACCTGGTACAAGATTTGGACGCCGTTGCAAAGTTGGCGGCGCAGATGGCAGGTGGTAGAAAATCGGCCAGAACGGGGCGACGCGCGTACCCTGGTGCTAAAGCCGGCTGGTCACTCGGGTTTTTCTTTTAAGCCCGGCCAATTTGGCTGGATTAAAACGGGGCGCACTCCTTTTGGACCGGGGCAGCATCCCATCTCGTTTTCTTCCCAGGGGGATGTGGAAGCGGGGGGTACAGTTGCCTTTACCATTAAAAATCTGGGGGATTGGTCCGGCGAAGAAGTGCCTGCTATCAAGCCGGGCGAGACAGTCTGGCTGGATGGGCCGCACGGGGTCTTTTCTACAGATCGGGAACAGGCAATGGGATACATTTTTATCGGCGGCGGTATCGGTATTACGCCCCTGTATTCGATGCTGCAAACGATGGCAGCGCGGGAAGATGTGCGGCCGGTATGCCTGTTTTACGGAGCCAACGATTGGGAAAGTATGACTTTTCGTGAGGAGTTGACTGCTTTAAGCGAGCGGATGAATGTGACCTTTATTCCCGTGTTGAGCGATCCTGAAGCTGGCTGGGAAGGCGAAACTGGTTACATCAGTAAAGAGATCATCCAAAAGTATTTACCGAAGCAGTATAAACGGTTCAAATTTCTGATTTGCGGCCCGAAGCCGTTGATGGATGCCATGGAAGAAGCGTTGCCTGCCTTGGGCGTTCCTGTGGAAAATGTGTTGACGGAACGTTTTGACATGATTTAGGAGTGTGACCTGTGCACCATTTGATTGTGAAGCGATTTATTGTGTTGTTGGTGTTGTTGTTGGTTACGGCCGTGCTGATTTTTGCGGTCATTGTCACATCCTGACCTGTCTGTTTTGTTCCCTGAATTGTGTTGGGGCGTTACAGGGATGGGAAACGGAGGAAGTTCATGTCTGATTCACAGCGAAAAGTGATTATTTTATTTCCGGCGCTGCTTCTTTTTGGTTTGGTTTTTGCCGCTTGCGGCGTAGCGCAGGCTTCCGAGGAGGCGATAGAAGCGCGTTGGCAATCATCGGCCCACGCCAATAAGGAAGCTCGCGCTTTTACCTTCTGGAACGATAAAGACCCGGCGGAAATACCCGTAAATTGCGCCAAATGTCACAGCACGCCCGGTTACCGCGATTTTTTGGGTATTGAGCCGAATACGACCGCCGGGCAGGTAGACCATCCCGCCGCTGTGGGCACGACTATCGAATGCGAAGCGTGCCACAACGACGCCGCCGCAGCGAAGGACAGGGCGCTCATGCCGTCGGGGATAACGATTTCCGGCTTGGGCCGTGAGGTTAATTGTATAGCATGTCACCAGGGGCGCGCTTCCGGCAAGGCGGTGAGAGAGACAGTTGCCGGCCAGCCGGCCGATGTGGTGAACGCGGCGTTGCAGCTGCCTAATATCCACAATAATCCGGCAGGGCCAACCCAATATGGCGCGGAGGCTCAAGGTGGCTTTGAGTTTGACGGCCGTTCCTATGCGGGGCAATATGAGCACGTTGTGGAATTTGAAACCTGCATTGCTTGTCACGATCCGCACACGCTGCAAGTTCAGGTGGAAAAATGCAGCGCCTGTCATTTGGGGGTGGAATCGGCCGCAGATTTGTCAAATATCCGGGTTAATAACATTGATTATGACGGGGATGGTGACGTCGGCGAAGGGATGGGAGGAGAAATCGAGACGATTCAGGAGTATTTACTGCTGGCCATGAACGTTTATGCGGCTAAAACGGAGGGTGTAGAGCAGATTGTGTTTGACGGCCGTTTCAAAAACAAAGCCGGTGACAATTACACAACCTGGACGCCCCGCCTGTTGCCAGCGGCTTACAATTACCAATACAGCGCCAAAGATCATGGTAATTACGTTCACAACAACAAATATATTATCCAGTTGCTTTACGACAGCCTGAGTGATTTGGGCGCCAATACGGCCGGGTTGATTCGCCCTGAAAATTAGCCGCCGCCCCCATGAACGTCTTTATTGACATTTGCCGCCGTTTGTAAGCATTCAGCCTCCTCGTGCCTCCTCGTTCCACGCTCCGCGTGGAATGCCCCTGCCAGACGCTCCGCGTCGCGTGGACGCAGAGCGGCCGGGTGCATTCCCCCGTAAAACGCGGGAACGAGATAGGAGAGTGAACGGTTACCGCCGTTTATGCCGGTGCGGGTCCCAGCTCCATTCGCCAGTCTCCTCATCAATTTCCGGGTATTGGGGCGGGGCTGTGCCATGATAGGCTACTATGCGCGGGTACTGGGCTTTAGGAGCCAGAGGCGTGACGGCCAACACGGTCACGTCAAACTCATGGCTGTCGCCGTAATCAAAGAAATAAAGGAACGTCTGTCCTTCCTGTAAATTTAGCTGACCCATTTGCACTTGATGCGTGTGCCCGGCGGTATCTGACCAGGGGCTACCGATTTCACTGCTGCGGTCCCTGGCTTTGCCGCTGAGATAAAATGAATAGAGGTGGTCGTCTTACCAGGAAAAGGCGGATTGAATTATCAGGTGCAGGTCTTCCAACGTATTGTCTTCTGCCAGTTCTACATCCCGCCACACCGCCGGCAAGGCGCGATGGTTGACGCGCAAAGTGTAGGTCGTCACGCTCTCTCTAAATGCTTTGCGGGACAGACGGGGATGGCGACGGCCGTAATCCGGGTCATATTCACGGGGTAAATCGGGCGGGTTTTCAAAATCGTATTCCTGGATGGGCGGCCCAAACAAATCGCCGGCAGTAGATGACGGTTCTGGCGGGGAACCTGGTTTTTCTTCGTAGTTATCGGTGTGATTTGGTTGACGCGGGCCATAATTTCCGCAAAAGGCAGCGGTTCCTTTGCGGCGAACACAACATCGTGTGTTATAGATCGTCAGATAAATAATTGGGGATGCCTGATGGCCAAATTCTCCTAAAATGGAGGATGCATAAAAAGACCATTTAGGAGCATCCCTTGCAAGTAAGAATAACACTGACAAATAAAACGACCAAGAAACTG
>JALUPA010000713.1 GCA_027054335.1 Ardenticatenaceae bacterium | reverse complement strand
GTTTTCATGGCTGTGTGTGGGGCGATTTTCAAAATCGCCCCACATAATCTCTAATCTCCAGATTATTGACCAAAAATGGCGATAAATTTTTCCTCTAGTACAACGAACCAGAGAGACAGTTCCGGGCTAAGGAGTGTGTTGATGCTGGCTAATGTACCATTGAGCATCAGCAAAGCAATAATGATAAAGAGGGCGCCACTGACAAGCTGAGTGCTGTGCAGTTGGACGGCAACCTTTTTGTCCTCACTGCTGGTATAGGCCCACAATGCAGCGCCTAGAACAAGGAGAACCAACAAGCCGATTTCGTGTGCGGTGGTGAACGTCCGTCCGGCAAAAACAGCATAAGTGCTAAAGACGTACTCAAAAACAGCCGCCAGAATGCGCCAGATAGCCAACGCCCAAACGAGGGCTATGACAAAGACATGGGTGTTCCAGGTCCACCCTTTCCCCCGTAACAGCCGCCAAAAGAAGCTGTCGCGGGGCAGCCGGCCGAAAAAAGTAGAAACGATGAGTAAAGGTAAACCCAAACCCAGGGTGTAGATAAAGAGCAGCATCATCCCGTTCCAAACAGTAGAGGAAGCAGCAGCAAAGGTAAGGACTGTGCCTAAAATCGGGCCAACACAGCTAGACCAGCCTACGGCAAAGGTCAAACCAAACAGATAGGAACCGCGCAAAGTGGCGCTGCGCGGTTGGGCGCTGCCGGTACCACTGGTATTAAAACCGCCAAAACCGCGCCCCAGCAAGCTCAAGACACCCATCACCATAATCACAGAGCCGCCAACCAGCAACAGAATGTTTTGATTGCGCAGCAAGGTTTTACCCAGAGCGAAGCCAACCGCGCCAAATAAAACAAAGGTCGTAGCCAACCCCAGCATAAAGGATAAGGTGTTGGCCGCGATTTGTTTACGACCGCTTTGGAAGGCAAAGGCAAAATAGGCAGTCAGGACGGGCAGGGTGCAAGGAGAAACAAAACTCAGAATCCCGCCGCCAAATGACAAGACAGCCAAGATCAAAAATGGCTGCGCGGCCAGACCTATTGCCGGGCCGGTATCTTCCGGTTGGTTGAATGAACCTATAAGAAGAATAGCGAAGACGGCGATGGCCACGCCAATGACCAGTTTTTGCCCTTTGGACAAAGATCGTAAGGGCTTGGGTAAAGATGACGTTTTTTGCATACAATTCTCTCCGCTTGATCTGTTACTTGTTAGATGAAGTATGCCCTAAAAAGGTTACAAAAAAGTAAACTGGCCTACTGATTAGCATTATCCTTCGTTTTCTTCATCTTCTTGTAACAAGTTTTGCAGCAATTGTATGTCCTGGTGAATGTTACGCTGCCGGAAAGCCAAACTAATGATGTAGACGAGAGCAATCCCGCCCATGACAGCATAGCCCAGGATCAAATATTGATTGAATTTATCGGCGTCGGTTACGGCCGTTTGTAATAAAATCCCTACAGTTAACAATGGGTTCATGCACCACCTCCCTGTAAACGATTGATCACCCGCATCTTGAGTGAATCCACTTCATCCTTTAGATATTGCAGGCGCATCCGGTTAAACAGCCAGGCCAGATAAATAGCGGTAAACGTGACAGTACTCATCAGCAAGGTCAGGCCCATGCGCATGGATTGCAGACCGCCATCAAACTCTTGCAGCCCCTTTGCCCCGTCCTGGACCGTTTCGGCCGTGCCGCCAAATACTACCGGGTGAATGTCACGCAGCACCCGGACGCTGACGTAAGCCATGATGATAGTGATGAAAGACACAATCACATAAATAGCTGCAAAACGGCCTCGTTTTTCCGCATCTTCCACTGCCCCGCGCAGCATGAAGTAAGCGGCATAGACTAACCAGGCAATGGTAATGAGCGTCAGACGAGGACTCCACAGCCACCAGGTATTCCAGGCCGGCCGGCCCCAAACAGAACCAGCTGCCGTAGTAATCGTCAGGAAAACCAGGCCGATTTCTACAGAAGACAATCCGAGCGTATCCCATTTCACCTGGGGCTTACGCAGATAGATAACGCCGGCCACCAGGGCCACAAAAAAGGCGATAGCGCCTACCCAGGCGGTGCCTACGTGGAAGTAAAAAATGCGCTGGACATTACCCATTGTGCGTTCTACGGGGGCGTAAAAGAAGACGACGGCAATATTGATGAGCAAGAGTACCAGGGCCAGGATGTTGAGGATACGAACAATTTTATTCATACGCGGTAAACTGAAAAACATAAAGCACTCCTTTTCCAAAGAACTTTTCTTTGGGTAATGGTTACGATTCTACAACATACGGATAGGCGATAAAACCTACGGTCAG
>JALUPA010000712.1 GCA_027054335.1 Ardenticatenaceae bacterium | reverse complement strand
AAGGCGCTTATCCAGGGGACAGCCTGAAAACTGAAGGGATAGGCCAGGAAAAGCGCAGCAGCCAGATAACCCTGCCCCCACCGCCACGCCGCAGACGGTTGATTTCGGCAAGGAAAAATTTTATACGCCAGAAACCCAACCAAAAGACCGTTAACCGCGTGCAGAAAAACGTTAAAACCATGCAGCAGCACCGGTTCATGCGCCCAGCCAGCAAGTAAGCCAATCGCCAAAAAGTAGACTGCAACGGCCGAAAATAATTAAACAGAGCCGGTTTAAGCCAAAGTTCCCGAAAAGACGTTTGGGCCGCGTAGGGCAAATGCAAAAAGTCGTCAAAAAAGAACGGGAGTTGCAGCGCTTCCCGATAAAGAATAAGCGTCAACAACGCGCACCATAACGCCAATCCCCAAAATGCCCCTGGAACTTTACGCAGCATTACCTTTCCTTACTCATCCAACAAATAAACCGGTTCGCCGTAATAGCGAATGCCGCCCTTCGCCTGCCGCTCCACCAGCGTCTCGTGCAGCCAGCGATTCTTTTCCCGCAGGGACATTTCCCGCGATTTGAGGACGGACAAGTCAGCATTGAGGCGCAGGATACGGCCGGGGATGAGAAAACGGGTAATCCCGGCCGGGAAGAGACGGCCGCTTTCCAACGTCGTCTGAATCACTTGCTCCACCGTATATTCCGGGAAGATGACCACGGCCGTCATTGCCTCATACTCGTTTTTCAGGCTGATCACATTATCATTTAACGTCCTGTCTACGTGCGCCGCCTCAATGTACGTCTCCGTCAATTGATTCAGCGCATCCAGCCGGTTGACCCCCGCTGCCGGAAAGACCAGCCAGGCTTGATTGCTGGCCGTATGCAGGTAACACAGACCGCCGTACTCAAACATTGCCTTATCCGCTTCCTCCGGGTCAACTTCCTGCAGGCGCACCAACGGCAACGCCGCCAGCAGTTCCATCAACCTGTCCTCCCGGATTTGCTGGATGACGTGATACCAGGTCTTCAGCCCCAGGCCGCTTTCCGGACTAATTACCTGTACCAGCGCGTGGGGGAAGTGCAACTGCTTCATGGCCGACGTGCGTGTGGCCCCGTCCAGCACCATGTAAGAGCCGTCGCCTACTTCCGTCACCACCGGGGGATTGCCCAGCACGCCATCCTCGTCCAGCCGCTGCGCCAGCCGGTTTACCCGCTTGAGGTCAATGTTTTCGTGGGGGAAAACACGATCTATGGGCACGACACGCAGGGGCAGCACCGTTTCCACGCCCACCTGCTGGAAAAATTCAATGAACAACTCGGCAATGGTGACGGCCGTAGCCTCATGCGCATCTTCCGTACTGGCGGCAATGTGCGGCGTAGCAATCACCCGCTCATGCCGGATGAGCGCCTGGTTCAAGGCCGGTTCTTTGGCAAACACGTCCAGCGCCGCCCCGGCAATTTGCCCCGCGTCCAATGCTGCCAGCAGCGCATCTTCGTCTACCACCTCCCCTCGCGCCGTGTTAATCAAATAGGCGGACGGCTTCATCAAAACCAACTCCTGTTCTCCAATTATGTGCCGCGTCTCTGCCCGCAAAGAGACGTGCAGAGAGACAAAATCAGCGCGGCGCAGCAGTTCCGGCAGACCCACCAGCGTCACGTCCTCCGCCATTTGCAGTTCCGGCGTAATGGGCTTCTGGTGAACCAGAATCTCCATGCCAAACGCCTGCGCCCGCGCCGCCACCTGCGGCCCCACCCGGCCAAAGCCCACAATGCCCAACGTTTTGCCGTTCAGCCCCGTGCCCATCAACTGGGCCGGTTCCCATTCCCCGGCATTCATGCTGTAGACGGCCGGAATCAAGCGCCGCGCCAGGGCCAGCATCAGGGCGATGGTGTGTTCGGCCACAGCCAGCGTATTGGCGTCCGGGCTGTTGACCACCTGCACATCTGCCTCACGGGCCGCGGCCACGTCAATATTGCCCAAACGCGCTCCCGGACGGCCGATAATCTTCAGATTCAGGCCGTGCCGGATCAGTTCCGCATCCACTTCCACATCTCGCCCCACGATTAGCCCGTCATACTCCACAATGGCGTCCAGCGTTTCCTGCCGGCTGAGATGGGGGCAAACGTCCACGTCCATGTAGTCGCGCAGCATATCCAGCCCTTTTTGATGGATCGGCTCGCACACCAGAATGCGCGGGCGGCGGTTGTCTTCCTGCATAATCACGTCTCCCTGAGATATTGGGGTATTCCGATATTGGGATATTATCCGAGGGAACGGCCGTAAAGCAAGTTTGCGTGATGCGTGATGCGTGTCTCCCCTGCCCCCTCACTC
>JALUPA010000711.1 GCA_027054335.1 Ardenticatenaceae bacterium | reverse complement strand
TTTACTCTCTGTTTTTAAAAGATGGATTTGTGTTACTGAGGATAGTCGCCGTTTGTTAGATTTTCCTCAACATTGCGATAGAGTTTCATTTGAATTTTGTCTACCGCGATTTATTGAGAAGATACTCCCTATTCATCTCACAAATGTGTTGATTTGTCACGTTAAACTTTTCCAGAGTTTTCAGCTCTATTAAATCGGTAACACCGCTGGCAATCGCGGCCACGTTCGCCAAGACCGCCTGCGCGGCCTGGAATCCAGTCGGCGAAGGCCGACTTTGCAGCCGTTGGCGCTGTTTCCAACTGCCGCCGTCTATTACCGGAATGATTTTTTAACCTTCATTAAAATCACCCTCACGACAGGACTTGATGGAACGATGAGGATTATGATGAGGTTACTTTGCTACGGCCGTTTTCCCCGGGCGTTTTGGGGGTGACGGCCGTATCTTCCCCTGACCCTGTTTCCTGATGAGCCACAGCCGCAGCCACAAATGCCTTGAACAGGGGATGAGGCCGGTTGGGGCGGCTTTTGAACTCCGGGTGAAACTGGCTGCCCAGCATAAAAGGGTGGCCTGCAATTTCGGCGATTTCTACGAGACGGCCGTCCGGCGAAAGTCCACTGAATACCATCCCCCTTTCTGCCAAAATTTCCCGGTAATTGTTGTTAAATTCCCAGCGGTGGCGGTGGCGCTCATGCACCAGTTCCTTGTTGTACGCTTTAGCCGCCTTTGTGCCCGGCACAAGCTGGCAGGGATACGCACCCAAACGCATCGTCCCACCCATGTCAGCCAGGTCACGCTGGTCGGCCATCAGGCTGATGACCGGGTGTTCTGTCTGGCTGTGGAACTCTGTACTGTTGACGTCGTCGTTACCCAGAACGTAGCGGGTAAACTCAATACACATCACCTGCATCCCCAGGCACAGCCCCAGATACGGTATCTTCTTCTCTCGCGCCCAGCGGGCCGCCATAATTTTACCTTCAATACCCCGCTCGCCAAAACCGCCGGGAACAATAATGCCGTCCACATCTTCCAGCAATTCCCAGCTTTTCCCTTTTTCCAGATCGCCCGATTGAATCCAGACAATCTCTACCTGGCGATGGTTGGCCGTGCCGGCGTGGTACAGCGCCTCCTTCACACTCATGTAGGCGTCTTGCAGTTCCACGTATTTACCCACAATGCCGATTTTCAGGATGGGTTTCGGCCGGCGCATCTCCTCAATCATCGCCTGCCATTCCAGCAAATCCGGTTTGGCTACCGTGTTCAGCCCCAGCCGTTCAATGACAAAATCATCCAGGCCGGTTTCCCGCAAGGAGAGGGGAATGCTGTAGAGAATGTCGCTGGTTTTGGCCGGGATGACGGCGCGGGCCGGCACATCGCAAAAGAGGGCAATTTTGTTGATGTGTTCTTGAGGGATATCGTGGTCGGCGCGGGCAATGATAACGTCGGGATGGATACCAATACCGCGCAGTTCCCGCACGCTGTGCTGGGTCGGTTTGGTTTTTAGTTCGCGGCTGGCGCCAATGTAAGGCAGAAAGGTAACGTGAACGTACAAAGTGTTTTCCGGCCCCAGGTCGGAGCGCATCTGCCGCAACGCCTCCATAAAAGGCAGGCTTTCAATGTCGCCTACCGTACCGCCTACTTCAATGAGAATCACGTCTGCCTGGCTGGTTTTGGCGACGAGATGAATGGTGCGTTTGATTTCGTCGGTGATGTGGGGGATGACCTGGATAGTGCCGCCCAGGTAGTCGCCGCGCCGCTCCCGGCCAATCACTTCGGCGTAGACGCGGCCGGTGGTCACGTTGGAAACCTGGTTCAGGTTAATGTCTATAAACCGCTCGTAGTGGCCTAAATCCAGGTCGGTTTCCGCACCGTCTTCGGTGACAAATACTTCGCCGTGCTGGTAAGGGGACATAGTGCCAGGGTCTACGTTGATGTAGGGGTCCAGCTTTTGCACGCCTACGCTTAACCCTCTGGCCTTGAGCAGGCGACCCAGGGCTGCGGCCGTCACTCCTTTGCCTACAGAACTGACTACACCGCCAGTAAAAAATATGTATTTGGTCATCGTTTTCCTCTTTATTGGGCGATTTGGCAAATCGCCCTACGACTGTCACAGTCGGTAATACTTCTTCAAAAAAAGAGGTGGGGCATGTCATTTTGGCTGACATGCCCCACCGGAACAATCTGTTTGATTTAATGTGGGAAGCTTTTTCGCTTCAATGGCTTCTCCTACAAAAGGCGCTCCAGGTCTTCGGCGGCCCGTTCCATATCCAGGAAAACGAGGCCCAGTTTGGCCTGAGCGCGGGCCAGAACGGTCAAAACGGCGTCTTCACCAATGGCGCGCAGGACGATGATACCATCGGTGCCGCGAATAAGAACCTGGGTCAAAATACCGCGGGACAATTCGCTGGCAATTCGGTCGCCTAACGATATCATGGCGGCCGACATGGCCGATATACGATCTTCGTCAACGCCGGCCGGTAAAGATGAAGCCATAATGAGGCCATCTACGCTAACAACGGCTGATGCTTCAATATCTGGTGTGCCTGCTTGCAAATCTTTCAAGCGGTCAACCATCATCTCTGTACGCGATCTCATCCAAAATCTCCTTAGATGTGAGTTTATAAGGGAGTAAGAGCCTTGACCTTACCTGGTAAACTGCCCACTTTTTCGTCGGTGCAACTGCCTATTTGTTGTGAATTTTTGCTCGTTAATTAGGAGTTGCCTACATTTTATGTTTAGATAAAGACGTGAAGATAATACCATAAGGGGTAGGGGCTGTCAAACCTCCAATGGGCGCAAAATCGATAGGAAAATGGTAGGGGAAAAGGGTTGTGGTTTTATGATTTTAGGTGATTTGCCGGATGGATAATGCCGTGGGTTACTTACTGTGGCGGGGTGCGTTCCAGGCGCTGCCAGGCAGCTTTGACAGCCTGGATTTCTGCTTTGTCTTCCGGCATTTCGATGACTTTTTGAATGTTTTGCCGCAGGCAAGCGGCCGTTTCTGTGATCATCATGAGGTACTATTTTCTCAAGAATAGCGGCGCGTGAATTGGCTGAGTTCCTGCACCAACAAATGCACGGTAGTAGAAGGGTCGTCCACAGCTGGGTTTTGAGGTTCGTATTGCTCCAGTAAGCGGGCAGCGTTTTGAATGGCGTCAGCTTGTTGGGATAGAAGCACCTGGTACAAAGCAGAATCATTTTTCTGGTAACGACGGCCAAGATGTCGGCTCAACCTGTTTATATAATCACTGCGGCTCATGGCTGTGTCATTGTAATGAAAGTGCAGCAAATACCATAACTCAAACGCCTGATTGGAATAAGCTGCTTTGATTTTGTGTTGTTTTGCCAACGTTAACGCCTGATTGAAGCGGTCCGGGGATACGTCATCCTTGTCAAAAACACACCACACCTGGTCATATCGGTTTTTCCCACGCAATTTAAGCGCATGATTCACCAATTTGAGCGGGTCCTTGCCCTTGCCGACAATTTTGATGCGCACGGAAGGGACGCGAAACCCGCTAAAATAATTTGGTTCTGTTCTTTCCCCCTCACAAACGATCAAGAATCTTTGTAACGGTTCGCGGATATCAATTTGCCGCCGTTTGTAACCCTGACCGGAAGGTTTACGCTTTCTCGCCATGTTTCCCGCTCACAACAGTTTGTATGTGGTTTAGGTAAGGAATAGCTCCGTAGCGTCCCTGAATGTAGCCGCGTTTATAATCCTTGTCATTGCGCACCCGAAATTCGGCCAGAGAATAGAGGTGGCTGGCTCCCTGCTGATCCTTTTCCACAAACCAGATTTGATCACGCCGGAAAAGTGTGTTATCCAGTAAATTAGTATCCTGTGTGTTGAATACAAGCTGCGCTCCGTGAGGGTTTGTGACCTTTTGATTAAACAGCGAGATAATTTCACGGGTCATCAAGGGATGCAGCCGGGCATCCAATTCATCTATAATCAGTGTTTTGCCATTTTGTAATGTGTCAATCAATGGGCCGGACAAGGCCAATAGCTTTTGTGTGCCTTCAGACTCGTGGCTGCTCAAGTCGAATTCTTCCTCGCCGGCAGGAGTACCGGTATTGTCATATTGAGTGTGAAGGGTGTGAACAGACATGAACTCTTGATCACTGCCCAGGAGGGTCATTAACGCCTGACGTTTTTCCTCTGGTATACTGTCTGGAACAGGAATTGCCGGAGCGGGTATCTGCTTGACACGCAAATCGTTAATGCCCAAATCCAGACGGCAGATTAATTGTTTGATCGCTTTGCCGTGTTCGCCTTCCAGAAGCTGCATTATCGTATAGGGCATCATGCCAGCATCGTTGATACCGGAGATAATGCCTAATTTTCTGAACCAGTTTACCATTTGCTGGGATATGGGGCCGTTGAATTGAGCCACGACGGACAGGAACAGCGCATTGGGACGAGTTTGTTTTTTTAGTTTCTCGTCCCAATCCTTGAAATATGCGCCGGGGGTAATTTCGTTGCCGTAACGTTCAAAAAGGCGGGCTTCACGTGTCTTGGGCACAAAATAGAGCCATTCCTCGACAACGCGCTCTTTTGTCACTGCAAATCCATAACGGTATCGTTTGCCTGATTCAATAAACACAATTTCAAAATGTGAAGGTTGTTTCACGTTGTCTATATTCAGGCGAAACGGTTCTGCGTGAATGCCGCCAGTGGCTTTTGTTTCTTTGTGTGAATTTATCACGAACTGCTTCATAAAAGCGAACGCTTCAACTAAATTACTTTTGCCACTGGCATTGGCGCCATAGATAACCGCGCTGGTTAACAGATCGGGATTATTTGCTGTATGAATAACGTTGTTTTTATCCAAAGACGAGTCTTTGGCTTTGAGCGGGGCGGCAACCATACTCAATGTTTGGGGATCGCTGAAAGAGCGATAGTTTCCTACAGTAAATTCGATTAACATATGCGGTCTCTTTTATTGTAAAAAAGAAAAATTTGTGAAAAAATAGAAGATATTACCATTTTACAATAAATATCAGCCTTTTGTCAAACCTGCGTAGACAGGAAATCCAGAATATCAATCTTGGTCAAAATGCCTTCTACCTTGTCGTCGGGGGTGGCGATGATGACGGCGTTGTGCTGGCTGAAGATGCCCATGAGGGTTTCCAGCGGCGTGTTGGGGCGCACGACGGGGACGTTGCTTTCCACAATGCCGACGATGGTTTCATTCCGGTCATGGTGGCTGTGATCCTCTTGCAGCATGTGGTTGAGCAGGTCAATTTCGGTGACCAGGCCCAGGAGACGGCCGTCGTCGTCCAGAACGGGTAGCTGGGAGATGTTGTACTTTTTCATCAGGGCCACTACGTCGGTGAGGAGATCGTGGGGTACGGCCGTAACCACCTCTTGATCCGGTTTGGCCGACTGCACGTCATTGGCCCGGAAATCAATCCAGGCCCGCTCCAGAAAACCATTTTCCCGCATCCAGTCGTCGTCAAACACCTTGCTCAGGTAACGGTCGCCGGAATCGGGTAAAATGACCACCATCACGTCATCTGGCCCCAGGTTGTGTTCGCGGGCATATTTGATGGCCCCGACGACGGCCGAACCGCTGGAACCGCCGCAGAAGATACCTTCTTCCCGCACCAGCCGCCGGGTCATCAGCAGGCTTTCCTTGTCGTTCACCTGCACAATCTCGTCCACCACACTCAAATCGGTCGTGCCCGGCAGAAAATCCTCGCCGATGCCTTCCACTTTGTACCCTTCCGCCTGGACGTATTTGCCGCTGCGGTGTAGCTCATACAGGATGGAGCCAATGGGGTCTACACCCACAATTTTGACGTGGGGATTTTGCGCCTTGAGGTAGTGGCCCACGCCGGTGATCGTGCCGCCTGTGCCCATCCCGGCAATAAAATGGGTAATGTGCCCCTGCGTTTGCCGCCACACTTCCGGACCGGTGCTTTCCTGGTGTGCCCGGGGATTCTGCGGGTTTTGGTATTGGTCGGCCAGGATGGCGTTGGGGGTTTCTGCTACCAGGCGATTGGCGACGGAGTAATAACTGCGCGGGTCTTCGGGTTCTACGGCCGTAGGCGTCACCACCACCCGCGCCCCAAATGCCCGCAGCAGCAAAATCTTCTCCCGCGACATCTTGTCCGGCATGACGAAAATGGTGCGGTAGCCCTTGATGGCCGCGGCAATAGCCAGTCCCACGCCCGTATTACCCGACGTGGCTTCCACAATCGTACCGCCCGGCTGTAAACGGCCGCTTTCCTCCGCTTCCTGAATAATAGCCGGGCCGATCCGGTCTTTTATCGAGCCGCCAGGATTAAAAAATTCCACCTTGACCAGAATATCGCAGGGTAAATCTCTGGCAATGGATTGCAGCCGCACCAGGGGTGTATCGCCAATTGTATCCATGATAGAGTTGTGGATTTCCATTTCTTCGCGTTCCATTTCTTCCATAGTTAGCTCCTCGCACAATGTGTGATAGGCGTCACGTCTTCACAAATCACGTCTTCACGCCTGACATTATTTACTGATATTGGCAAGTATATCACGGATTGCTTGAGTTTTTGGCGCATTTTCCTCTATAATGGGGACATGTCCGTTTAACATAAACAGAATAGAGAGGGAATTGCTTATGAAAAAGTCACGTTGGATTGCCGGTGTTTTGGCTGTACTGCTGAGTTTTGTGGTGGTTACGGCCGTGTATGCTTTCAAGTATCAGGTCAAGTGGGGGGATACCGTCTGGGGTTTGTCCCGTACTTACGGTACGACAGTCCAGGCCATTACTGATGCCAATCAGTTAGCCGATCCCAATTTGATCCTTGTAGGTCAGATTCTGGAGATTCCGGTGGAGGCAACCAATCCACCGCCCGTCACCCCACCGCCAGTAGTGACACCGCTGCCGCCGGAAGGCACTGTTCTTTACGTGGTACGTTGGGGAGATACGTTATCTTCCCTTGCCCGCCGCTTCAATACAACGGTTTACGCCATTCAGCAATACAACTACATTCCCAACCCCAATCTGATTTATCCGGGGCAGCAGTTGCTCATTCCGGTGGGCGATAACCCACCGGTAGTTACCCCGCCGCCGGTCACACCGCCGCCAGGAGTGACGCCGACGCCTATACCGCCTACCCCACCGCCGGTCAACAATACGCAACTGGGCGGCCAATCCTTCAATATGGATAACAAAACAAATATGGAGCGGGCCGGCATGACCTGGCTCAAAATTCAATACAAGTGGACGGCGGGTGATTCGCCCGACATACTAAAGGCTAAGATCGAAGAAGCCCATAACAACGGCTTCAAAATTCTGGTCTCCGTCACCGGCAAGCAAGCCTATCCCCCGGCTAACGGCATTGACTTCAACAGCTTTGTCATCTTTATGGCTGGTCTGGCTCGCTTAAACCCCGATGCCATCGAAATCTGGAATGAGGAGAACATTGATTTTGAATGGCCGGCCGGACAAATCAGCCCATATTCATATGTAAACAGTATGCTGGCGCCATCCTACAACGCTATCAAAGCAGTCAACCCCAACATCACAGTTATCTCCGGGGCGCTGGCCCCTACCGGCTTTGATAATGGCACAAATGCCTGGTCGGACGCCCGTTATTTGGATGGGATGCGGGCAGCCGGGGCAGCCAGCTACATGGATTGTATCGGAATGCACTATAATGTGGGGGCCACGTCACCTTACGCCGCTTCCGGGCATCCGGCAGACGCCGGCGACCGTCATTACACCTGGTATTACACGTCTATGCTGGACGTGTATTACAGTAAATTTTACGGGACGCGGCCGGTTTGCGTAACAGAATTGGGCTATTTGTCGCCGGAAGGGTATGATGGGTTACCGGACACCTTTTGGTGGGCAGCTAATACCACTGTGGCGGACCAGGCGCTGTGGCTAGGGCAGGCTGTAGAAATTTCTATCAATCGCAGCGTGCCATTGGTCATCATTTACAACGTAGATTTTATCAAGTATGAGCCAGATGGCGATCCGCAGGCCGGGTACGCCATCATGCGACCCGATGGCAGTTGCCCGGCGTGTGATACGCTGGGGGCAGCGATGGGGAAATAGTTTCAAGGAGAATGGTATTATGAAGGTAAGCAGTTTATTGGCAACAAAAAGTCCCACAGTCATAACCATTCATCCCGACCAACCTGTTGCGGACGCAATAGATCTTTACAGCCAGAATAATATCGGTTCATTGATTGTGGTGGACCGGGACAACCATTTGGTAGGTATCCTGTCGGAACGGGATATTGTGCGCCATTTGCCGGAATATGACGATGTAATGAATACGGCCGTGCAGGAAATTATGACCCCCAGAGTAATCGTAGCCCTGCCCCAGGACGACGTGATGTCCGTGGCCCATACTATGACAGAAAGACGTTTCCGGCACATGCCCGTGGTAGATGAAGGCGAACTGGTGGGCATCATTTCCATCGGCGACATCATCAAGTGCCAGCGGGACCAATACCGGGGCGAGATTGCCACCCTGGAAACGCAAATCATGGCCGAAAATATTTAAGAGTTTAGAGACTGGAGATTAGAGATTGTTGTTTACGAAAAATCTCCAATCTCTAACCTCCAATCTCCACATTATTTATCCACCGTAACTTACAATAAAAGGAGCTTCATATTATGTCACAGGTAGGTAGCGAAGCGAACCCGCTGCGCGTGGCCATTGTTGGTGCTGGCCCAGCCGGGTTTTACGCCGCTGAAAGATTGTTCAAAGAAAAAGGGTTAACCGTTCAGGTAGATATGTTTGAACGGCTACCCGTTCCCTTTGGTTTGGTCCGGTTTGGCGTCGCCCCGGATCATCCCAAAATCAAATCCGTCACCAAAGTATTTGACCGTATTGCCCAAAAACCGGGCTTCCGTTTCTTCGGCAATGTGGACATTGGGGAGGACATTTCTGTAGAAGAGTTGAAGCAATATTATCACCAGATCATTTTTACCATTGGCGCGCCTACAGACCGCAATTTGCCCGTGCCCGGCGTGGAGTTCAAAGGCAACTATCCGGCCACTGAATTTGTGGCCTGGTACAACGGCCATCCCGATTACCGGGATTATAAGTTTGATTTGTCCAAAGAGCGGGCGGCCGTGGTAGGCATTGGCAACGTAGCTTTGGACGTAGCCCGTATTTTGGTGCGTGACCCGGACGAATTGGCAAAAACAGACATTGCTGATTACGCGCTGGCGGCGCTGCGCCAGAGCAACATCAAGGAAGTATACGTGCTGGGGCGGCGCGGCCCGGCTCAGGCTGCCTTCACCCCGCCGGAAGCTAAAGAATTGCTGGAGCTAAAGGGGGTGGACACATTGGTATTGCCGGAAGAAGCAAAACTGGACCCGTTGAGCCAGGAAAGTATGGCTACGGCCGACCGCGGCGTGGTGCGGAACGTGGAAATCATCCAGCAAATGGCCCAAAACAAGCCGACCGGACAGCCGCGCAAATTGATGATTCGCTTTTTGGTTTCCCCGGTAGAAATTTTTGGTAACGAAGCGGGCGAAGTTGTGGGCATGAAGCTGGTAAAGAATGAGTTGTACAAGACAGAATCCGGCACACTGCGCCCCAGAGCCACCGACAAATTTGAAGAGATGCCCATTGATCTGGTATTCCGCTCGGTAGGCTACCGGGGCGTACCCGTACCCGGCGTCCCCTTCAATGACCGTTGGGGCGTGATTATGAACCAGGAAGGTCGGGTAATTGAGGCGGAAAGCGGCGTACAGGTAATTGGCGAGTATACGGCCGGCTGGATCAAACGCGGCCCCTCTGGCGTCATCGGCACGAACAAGGCGGACGCGGTGGAGACGGTAGTACATATGCTGGAAGATTTGCAGGCGGGTAAGATTTTGCATCCTGCCCATCCCGAAGCTGATGCGGCCGAAGCATTTATTGCAGAAAAGCAGCCCCGTTTTGTTACCTATGACGATTGGTTGAAGATTGACGAGATTGAAGTGGCTAAAGGCCAGGAACAAGGTCGTCCCCGCGTCAAATTCACCAGGGTAGAAGATATGTTAGAAGTTGTGGGGAAGTGAAATGAGTAATTGAGTAATTGGGTAACTGAGCAATTACCCAATTACCCATTACCCAATTACCTTTTATGGACGTAATCATTTACACAGATGGCGGCGCAGACCCTAATCCCGGTATTGGGGGCTGGGCCGCCATCTTGCGTTTTGGTCAGCATGAAAAGGTGCTGACGGGCCATGAACCGCATACGACGAATAACCGCATGGAGCTGCAGGCGGCTATTGCCGCGTTACAGGCTTTGAAACGGCCGTCTACCATCCAGTTCTACACCGATTCCGAATATTTGCGTAAGGGCATTACCGAATGGATTGCAGGCTGGGCAGCCAACAACTGGCAAAAGAAAGGGAAGCCGGTGCAAAATGCAGATTTATGGCAAAAATTAGGGCCGCTCGTCAAGCAGCATCAGATTGAGTGGCATTGGGTAAAGGGGCACGCCGGTGATGAGTTTAATGAACGGGTAGACCGGCTGGCCCGGCAGGCCCGGTTAGAAATTACGCCGCCGGATCAGATTGACGAGACGATTCCCCGTTTGTACGTGCGCTCTTCCTGTAAAGGGAATCCCGGCCCCGGCGGTTGGGGGGCGGTGCTGGAAGACGAAGGAGAAACAACGCAGTCCAGCGGATCGGCACCCTCTACCACGAATAACCGGATGGAGATGACGGCCGTCATCGAAGGCTTACTCCTTTTACCCCCCGGCAGCGCCGTTCAGGTCTTCACCACATCGGATTATCTCTATCAAGGCATCACCCAATGGATACACAAATGGCGGCAGCGGAATTGGCTCAAGAAGGATGGCAAACCGGTAGCCAACGCTGATTTGTGGCAGGCGCTGGATAAATTGTCGCAAAATTACGCCATCCGCTGGATCAACGCCAAAGGCCAGGCGTTACAAGGGTTAGAGGAAGCAGGCAAGTTAGCCGTGGAGGCTGTAAAAATTGCGTAATGCGCACCGGTGCGAAAGCACACAGTACCCATATCACTCTTCTTCATCCCGCACGTAACGGCAGGTAACGTGTAAAAAGCCAAAGTTGCCAATCGTGGGCATTAGTTCCATCACTTCCAGAACTGCAAAGACACGGCCGTCAAACGTCACTTCATCCCCAACTTGCGGCCGTTCATCCAGATTGATAATAGCCCCCGGATGTTCACCACCTTCCACCACAAAGCTTACCTTGTAGAAAATTTCATCGCTCATAATTTGCTCCTCTCCTACAATTCCGCCAGATTACGGTGGCGCAGCTTAAAAGCAATATCAATAGCCAGATTCCGCATCACCACAAAGCCAATGTGATTGTTCTTATCACACAACTGATAAAAAGCATCACTTTCAATCAAATAGAGTTTAGCTCCTTTTCTGGTGGCCCGTACCGATGCCGAGCGGTAACCCTGGTCAATTAAGGCCATCTCCCCAATAACCTGCCCCTTACCCAGTACGACCAGACTGCGTTCATTAGCCAAGCCTTGAATAAACACATCCACTGAGCCATCGGCCACAATATACATTTCCTTACCCGTTGTATTTTGTTCAATGATAAGTTCGCCAGGACTGACAGAGGTTTCCTGGCAAATAGCTTCCAACTGCTCCAGCTCCGATTGGTCGAGATTGGCAAACAACTGAACCCGCTTTAATAATGTTGAAATTGACATAATATTTCTCCCGCAGTTCTTAACCTCTCGCGTATTGTCTATTTCGTGTTGTCTAAAAGTCAGCCAGACGTTCAATACAAAATACGCACTATGCAGTTGACAATTAGCAAATCATTGCTAAACTATCGCAAGATTTTATGCCGAAGTGGCGAAACAGGCAGACGCGCTACGTTCAGGGCGTAGTGAGCATTACGCTCGTGTGGGTTCGAATCCCACCTTCGGCATCTTTTACAGCCCGGGCCGCCATTGGCCGGGCTGTTTTCATTGTGGCAGAAGTTGCTGTTTCCGTCAACTGCCAATTAGTTTGAGAAATTTGGCACGAACTGTATAATTGGCGGCAGCATGACGCTGATGCCCCAGGTGGCTTCTAAACAACCTGATTTTAGCGACTTCATACCAGCTATTTGAGGATTTTGCTATGTCTACATCTTTGATTTTTGTTATTGCTCCCGCCATCATTTTGTTGGTCATATTGGTTGGCGGTTTACTTGCCTGGGTTACGGCCGGGTTCGATTCCACTGTTAAAAAGAATCAGGAACAAGTGGAGAAAAAGGATCACGGGTACAATTTATCCCAGACGTATGGCTACCGGATCAAGATAAATGCTGATCCGGCAGAACAAATTCAGGAAGCCCGTCGGGAGGCAGCTCGATTGGCTGCCGCCACGCCACGAGGGGCAAATGCGCCTTCAGCTCACCGGGGGATGGCGTCATATACAGCGGGCGACCAGGAAGCCTTGCAACATGATCCGTTTACGGCCGCAAAAATTGCGGCCATACACAGCTGGGATGGCGTGCATACCGGCTTTATTGCGGCTCCCACCGCTCCGGCTGTCGGCGCTGCGCCTACGGCCGTTCCCACCGGCCCTATCAAACTGGTCCCCGGCAAAGATTACCCCGTCATCGAAATTACCGACGACATGTCCCCTGACGAAAAACGGAAAGCGCGTATCGCTAACGCCAAAGCCAAATCGGCGGCCATGAAAAAGGCCAAGGCGACGCAACAGGCAGGCGGCGTAGCTCCTGTGGCCGCCGCTCCGGCCGCCGGGCAGCCCATTCCGGCAGCAGCTCCCGCTGCCGCCGCTCCGGTGGACATCGAACCGCCTCAATTGGTGGAAATCACCGATGATATGACGCCGGACGAAAAGCGGAAAGCCCGTATTGCCAATTCCAAAGCCAAATCCGCTTTCAACAAGCAGCTAAAAGCGGCCGGCATTGATCCCAAGAAAGTGGAAATAAAAGATGGCAAGGTTGTTTTGCCGGCCGGCGCTGCGCCTGTGGCCGCTCCTGCCGCTCCTGCTGCTGCCGTGCCCCAAGTTGCCACTCCTGCCCCCGCCCCCGATCAATCCGCTGCCCTGGCCGATATTCCCAAGCCGGAATTGATCGAAATCACTGACGATATGTCCCCCGACGAAAAACGGCAAGCCCGCATCGCCAACTCCAAAGCTAAATCTGCTTACAATAAAGCATTGAAAGCAGCGGGTATTGATCCGAAATCTGTGAAGTAATTGAGTAATTTGTAATTATTGGTAACTGGTAATTAGCCTGTAATTACCAGTTACCAATTACCTTATTACCGAAACCCCACCACTGTAATCGTATAAGTCGCATACACGCTCTCATCTGTGATACCAAAGTGAATGCGCACCTGCTGCATCTTGGTATTGTCCACTGTTAGCTGTATTTCCCCTTGGTTGCATAAGACAAGTTTGGTTGTTTCGGCTCCATCTTCATAAATGGTAGCGCGAACCTGGGCGCTGTTGCTGCCGCTGATGGCGCAGTCCAGGGTAATCCAGACTACCTGGCTGGGGTTGCTATTGTTGGGAAACTCAAACTCTACCCAATCATCATGGTCGCCTTCTTCATAGGAAATGGCGTCGCTGTAGCTGAAGTTGCGGTCGCCGGTGATCCTGAGAAAAACGGATGTCGCCGGATTTTGCAGGGAATCGTTGTCAAAGGGAGCGATTTGCTTCTGCTGTTCGGTAGTGGCGGTGGGTGTGGGAGTGTAGGTGGGTGTTTCCGGTGGCGGGTAGCCGTTGGTTTGGGTGGCGGTAGCGGTGGGGGTCACGGCCGTACCTGTTTCCTGTGTAGCTGTAGCGGCAGCAGTTGTGGTGGGAGTGGCATTGGGGTTGGCCGTAACCGTGACTGTGGCCGTTGAGGCGCTGGTAGGCACGGCAGCTGCCTGGGTTGCTTTGGGCAGCGCCGGAGCCACCGCTACCGGGACGCTATCTGCATTAACGGCCGTAGAATACTGCGCCCCCGCCGAAGCCCAACACTCCCCGCCGCTCCCTGCCGGGCAGACAATCTTCCACCAGTAGCCGTTGCCGCTTTTACCGGCAATCGCCGCACTTTCCCCGGCGCGGAGAACGCCGACAACGGCGTAATTAGTACCGGGGCCGCGGCGCACATTCAGGTCGGTCAGCGTGGTCATGGTGGGTTGGCCCGCTTCCACCGGGGCCGGTTCCATCACCGGCGCATCTTCAGCTACGGTCGTTTCCTCAGAACTGCTGTCAGGAAGCGGGGCGTCTACTTCCCCGGCTACGGCCGTGGGCGTGGCTACCACCACAACCGTCTCTACAACCCGCTCCGGTTCCGCTTCTTCATTCTCCTGCTCGCCGCAAGCGGCCAACAGTAAAGCAAAAGCAAGCAAAATCAGCAACAAAATCTTGTGTTTCATCAGTTTTTATCTCCTATTACAAAATTACCAATTACTCAATTATCTGTTTACCCAATATCATCTTCATCCGTTACGGCCGTATCCTTCCCCCAACCCGTCAACTGGCGCAGCAACTCCGGCACTTGATCCAGCGAATGGAAATACAGCACCCTTTCATCATTTACCATTTGCACCGAGCCGCGCAGTTCTAACGGCCGTCCGGCCTGACAGTCAACTTCATTCCACAAGCGAACAACAAAAGCAAAACGGTTGGGGTTCATGGGGATAAATAATGCCAGGCAGCACGCAACTGCCTGGCATTCAGAAAGATTTATTTAACGATCAACGGTAAATAAAGTGCATACACCAGCTCATCCGCACCGATGTCATAACCGGCCCCTTGGGGGCGTGTATCACCGTCCACATCCGGGCTGTAAGTATAGCCCGTCTCCCCGTTACCAGCGTCCTGGGCGGCCGAACCGGGCTGGATGTGAAAATCTCCGTTGGCTGCGTCTACAAACAAGGGATTGCCTGTAATCCAGGTCGTCGTATCCGACGGCGCGCCAGGGAAAGCGGTGCTGCCGGCCGCCTGCTCGTTGGTCACATTGTAAAAGAGCAAGTAGCGGGCGCGAGCCATGCCGGTGGCGTTAACGTTACGAATGCCATTCACGTGATTGGCAAAAATCGTATTGCCGATAAACAGTTCATCCCCGGCGCTCGTGCCGTCATAATACAGAGCCAGATTTTGCGATTGGGTATCGTCCGCCAGCGTGTTGTGCAGAATCGTGGCCCGGTTGGAATTTCCGGCTGTGTAATTGATGTGAATTTGGGCGCCAGCCGTAGTAGAATTGGCGGCCGTATTCCCGGCAATCACCGAACTAACCACTTCCAGATAATCGTCTGTGTTCGGTTCCCGGACGTAGACGCCGCCGCCAAACCCTTCCACACCCCGCACATCCGATACGTTGTCCAGAATGGTGGACTGGCGCACAATGAGCGTTGCGCCGCGGACGTGAATGGCCCCACCCCGCCCTTCGCCGACATTGGCGCTGCCCGCTTTGGCAATATTGCCGGACATGTACGCGCTGGTAATCGTCCCGGTAATGCGGCCAGCCGTATTTGTGGCCATCAGAGAGACGGCGCCACCCGCAGATCGTTCATTAGTGTCAAAATCATTCGGGCTGGCATTGGCCACGTTGTTCAGGAAGCGGTCGCCGTTGACCATAAGCTGCGCTACCTGCGTCGTTACCAGCACGGCAATCGCCCCGCCGTCCCCGGACGGGTCTGTGCCCGTGCAGCCAGAGCAATTGCCACTGTTGCTGCCCCGCGCCACGTTACCCTGCCACAAATTATTGCTCAGGTTGGCGACCGCGTTTTCATTGACGGCTAATCCGCCTCCGGCGGCCGTATTGCCTGCGCTGCGGTAAGCGGCCGTATTCGTCAATATTTGGCTGTTGTACAAGGAAAGATATGAAGAACCGGTTGGCCCGTTGACAAAAATACCGCCACCCTTCCCGTTGCCAGTAAATATATTAGTACGCTTGTCGGCAAAGTTATAGCTGACGACGGTATTGCTGATGTAGGCGCGGCCGGTATTGATGGCAACGCCGCCGCCAAAGCCGGAAGTTGAGGTGCTGGCAATATTGTTGTCCACTTGCAGATAATTGCCATGCAGCGTAGCTCCGCCTGTCACCAAAACGCCGCCGCCTTCCCGGCTGCGGGTGGATTCGCCGGTAGCGTCCCCGTTTGTCAGGCGTAGATTTTCCAGGGTGACAATTATGCTGCCATTTATGGTGGCGACACGGCCGTTACCCCCGCCGTCAATAATCGTACTATCGGAACCGGCCCCCTGAATGGCCAGACTGCGGCTAATACTTAAATTTTCCGTAAACGTCCCCGCCGCCACAACAATTGTGTCACAGCTAACGTTGTCAATGGCCGTCTGGATAGAACCGCCGCCAGAGACGTTGCAGGTGACAGCCTGGGCCGGCCGGGCCAGGGCGAATAAGAGGGCGAAGAGGAATACGGCCGTACCTATCCCCGCGCCCAGAAAAGCGAATAAACGTTGTTGATTTTGCATGTTTACCTCCATGTATCTGAATGAAGACGTGAAAGCGTGTCACGTCTTCACGCATCACGTCCTCAAAAACCATTACTGGAGGCAGTCTATACGGGGAGTATCGTTTGTTTGTCGGGGATAAACGATAGCGAGGAACTATTGTGACAAAATGGTGACTGGAAGCTGGTGGCTTGTACCCACCACTAGCCGCCACTCTCCCGGCGGCGGGTAGGCAAGGAAACCCCATCCCGCCGCAGCGCCGCCATGTCGCGCAGGATGGTACGACGGCTGACGCCCAGCACCCGGGCCAGATCGTCGTCGGTAGGAGCAGCGTGCTGGGCCTGCGCTTCGGCGAGAAGGCGTTTGAGGATGTGGCGGCGGTGTACGGCCGTGCCAGAAATCGCGTCATCTTCAGGGGTGTAAATCGTCCAGGTAACGGTCACATAATCCGCATCCTTGAGTTTGCGGCCCAGGGGTGCGTCATCTCGCGCCAGTTTGACCCGGACTTGCCGCTGTAGTTGTTGTTGGGCAGCCAAAATTTGCCGGTTAAGGGGGAAATTTTGCCGGCAGCGCGCCTGATCGTCCGGCGGCAGATGGGCCACAATTTCGTTCATCGCCTGTAAGCTGAGGGACAGGTGTTGGCGAGCCGGTTTGGCTTGTTCCATCGCCTGATACACGCGAAAGGCAACGTAATGGAGCCATTGGCGCAAAGAGGCGCGTTGCTCGGCTGCCAGTTGGCTTAATATCTGGCGTAAATGCACCTCTGCTTCCTTTAATTGGCCGGCCTCAACGCAGACCAGGGCCAAACCGCCCAAAGTTTCCAGTTGATTCTCTTGCTCGCCCAGTTCCAGGCGCAAATTGTAGGCAGCTGCCAGATCGGCTGTGGCTGCGGCCAGATTGCCCATGTCCAGATAAGTCAGACCACGGCCGTGCCGGTTGTACCCTTCGCCCCGTTTGCGCCCCATCTGGCGATTAACAGCCAGAGCTTCGGCAAAATAACGCAGGGCCTCGTCCCAATTTTGCATCAGGCGGTGCGCGCTGCCCAGGTTACCCAAACTGATGGAGACGCCCCACTGGTCGTTAATCTGGCGGCGGATGGCTAGAGCCTGAGTGTAGAAGGAAACGGCCGTTTCATAATCAGCCAGCACCCAGCCAATCCCGCCCAGATTGTCCAGCGTATCGCCTTCGCCTCGTTTGTGGCCCAATTCCCGGCTGATTGCCAGCGATTTTTCCAGCGTTTCCCGCGCCAGAGCGTAATCCCCCTGGCTCCAGTAGGCGCTGCCCAGATTGTTGAGGGCCATAGATTCGTGGAAAGGGTTACCGATTTCGTGAAACATTTGAGCGGCGGCGGCGTGGTTGGTGATGGCTTCATCGTGTTTATCTTCGGCCCAGGCCAGCCCGCCCAACATATCTGTGGTGACCGCTTCTCCATAGCGGCTGCCGATTTGGCGGTAACTGCGGCGGGCTTGCTGAACGTAGGCGCGGGCACGGCCGTATTTCCCCTGTTCCCGGACAATCTGCCCTAATTGATGGTAAAAATCGGCTTGCAAGCGCCTGTTGCCGGTTGATTGGGCCAATGCCAAACCTTTTTGGGCGTGTTGCAGCGCCTTGTCCAACCGGCCGGTAATGTAGAAATATCGGGCGGACAGGTGGTGAGCGTCAGCTTGTTTGCCGGGTATTTGCAGTTGGCTGGCAATTTGTTGCAGTTGGGTCAAATCATCCTGCTGGGCAGCGCGGTCGGCCAGAACGTCCAATGCCTGAATACGGCCGTACAGGGCATCAAAGCGTTTCATCTTGTCGGCAGCCGGCAGCGTATCCAGCGCTTCGCGGAAATGGGCAACGGCCGTTTCATAACTAAAAGCAGCCAGAGCCTGATTGCCGGCCAGAAGTGCATATTCAGCCGTCAGGTGGGGCAAACCAGCGCCTTCAGCGTGGTGCAAAAGGGCCAACGTATCATCCGGCGCGATCTGCTGGACAGCTTGCAAGGCAGACTGGTGCAAATGGCGACGGCGCTCTTGCGGAATGCTGCGGTAGACGGTGGCGCGTAAGGTGTCGTGAGTAAAACGGTATGTTTGCTCGTCCAGGATAATCAGGTTGGCTTGTTCCAGTTCTCCGGCCAATTGCGGCAAATCGGCAGCGTTTACCTGTTCCAGGATGGTTTGCCAAAGAGTATAGCTGAAACGATAGCCCACGACGGCGGCCGCTTGCAGCGCCAGTTGCGCCGGGTCGGATACGGCCGTAAACTGCTGCCGGCTAAGGCGGGCCAGCGAAAGGGGAATATCCGAGACCGTATCCGGGATATTGTCTAACAGGTTAAGGGCAATGAGCGGATTGCCGCCGCTGCTGCGCTGCAATTGGCTGATTTGCTGGCCCGTGAGTTGGGGGCGCTGCCGGATGACGAGTTGTTCCAGGGCAGCCGCCGCCATCCCCGGCAAACGGATAATGGTTTCGCCTTCTCTATCCCATCCCTGCAAGGTTTCCCAGACGGCCGTTTGCCGGTGCAGGCTGTCTATGCGGCCGCAGATGAGGATGAGAACAGACATGTTTTGCAGATGCGGCCGTAATTCAGTCAGTAATTGCCAGACGGCCGTGTCCGCCCACTGCACGTCATCCAGCAGGAAAAGGTGCGGAGCAACCTGCTGCAATCCATCCAGCAGTTGGTGCAAGGCCAGAGGTAACTGCTGCCGGAGTACGGCTGCTTGCGCCATGTCAGGCTGCCCAGACGATGGGTGCCGGTCAGGCAAAAGCTGGGCGATGAGGGCTAATGTGTGGGGCGCGAGCAGTTGGCTGATTTGTTCCCAGCGAGGCGCGGGTAAGGCGGCGGATAAGGCGTCTGTCAACGGCGCGTAAGGGTGGGGCAGGGAAAATTCGTCGCCATATCCCCAGGCCATCTGCCAACCGCGCCAATCGGCCGAATGGGCAATTTCTTGCAACAGGCGGGTTTTGCCCATCCCTGCTTCACCCAAAACAACAGCGATGCCGCCTTGTCCCCCGGCTGCTTTATCTAACCGGGCCAACAATCGGGCGCGTTCGGCCACACGGCCGACAAAGGGAGGGATAAATTGGTGCGATTGGTGGCGCACGGCCGTTTGCAGTTCCAGTTCACGGCGCAAATGGCCGGCCAATTGTTGGGTCCGGGGTGTAGGGGAGACGTTTAACTCCCGGGTCAGACGGTGGGCCAGCCGCTCGTAGGTGTCTACGGCAGCCGGTAGCTGCCCCCTGCCGGCCAGGGCGCGCATCAAGCCGCGATAGGCTCTTTCGCGCAAGGGATCGGCCTGCACCAACTGCTGGTAAGCGTCGTAGGCTGTCTGGTAACTCCGCTGTTGTTCGGCGGCACGGCCCAGAGCAGCCAGGCCATCCAGCCACATTTCCCGCAGGGTCAGCCGCCGCTGCAAAATCCAGCCGTCGTACAGGTCAGGCAGGAGATCGCCGTGGTAGAGGGAAAGAGTCTGTTGCAAAACGACCATATCCCGCCCCCCCGCTCCCGCATCATGGGGGCGGGAAGATCGTGGCCGTCTCCAGCCTGGGGTCGAGCCGGGGCCTCCCCGCCTACCCCCCGGGGGGGGTCTGCCAGGCGGCC
>JALUPA010000710.1 GCA_027054335.1 Ardenticatenaceae bacterium | reverse complement strand
GCCATTGCCTTGCCCAGACAAAGCAAATCCGGCTGCAAACCGTAATGCTCGCAGGCCAGAAAGCGCCCGGTACGGCCGTAACCGGTCTGCACCTCGTCCACAATCAGCAGCGCCCCCCGCTCATCGCAAATCTGCCGCGCCACCCGGACAAATTCGGCCATTGCCGGGCGCACACCGCCCTCTCCTTGTACCAGCTCCAGAATAACGGCAGCCGTTTCCTCCGTCACGGCGCCGGCCAGCCGGTCTACATTATTAAAAGGAACGTGGCGGAAGCCGGGCACAAGGGGAGCGAAGGGCTGGCGGTACGTTTTTTTGTGCGTGGCGGAAAGGGCGCCCAGGGTACGGCCGTGAAATCCCCGCATCATCGCCACCACGCCGGGCCGCCCCGTGCTTAACCGGGCCAGTTTGACGGCCGTTTCCACCGCCTCTGCCCCGGAATTGCAAAGGTAGAGGCGCGGCGCTTCCCAGGGCAGCCGCGCCGCCAGACGGCCGAGCAGCCGGGCGCGCTGGCCGTTGTAAAACATCTCCTGGCAGGTGAGCAGCATTTCCGCCTGCGCGGAAACGGCCGCCGCCACCGCCGGATGGCAATGCCCCACGCTGGCAACGCCAATCCCGGCCGTGCAATCAATATAGGCTCGGCCGTTCTCGTCCCAAACCGTCGCCCCCCGCCCCCGCGCCAGAGCAATCTCCCGTTTAGCGTAAAAGCCGCTGGTGAATTGGGTTTCTGTGGTGATTGTGTTCATAATTTTGAGAGATTAGAGATCGGAGAATTAGAGATTAAAACAATCTCCAATCTCTAATCTCCAATTACCGTCCCCTTTCCGTCCAGCGCCTGCAAAATCGGCCGTTTGCCTCGCGCATTGCCAATGAGGACGCGGCGGACGCCGCCATCGAGGGCTTCGGCCGCGCCGAGGAGCTTGATGCGCATCCGGCCCTGGGCGTATTCGCGGCGGGCGTGGTCAATTTCCGCCCGCGTCATCTGCTGGATGAGCGAACTTTCGTCCGGGAAATGGCGCAGGACGCCGGGGACGTTGGAGAGGATGAGCAGTTCGGCCGCGCCCAACGCCGCCGCCGTGACGGCCGCCGCCCGGTCGCCGTCCACGTTCATCGCCTCGCCCGCGTAGCTGATGGCCGGCGGTGTGAGGACGGGCAGGAAGCCGCCATCCAGCAGATTGTTGAGGAAAGTGGTGTTGACCTGTTCCACTTTGCCGGTATAGGTATCGCGGATGATCCGTTTACGGCCGTTTTCCACCACCCGTATCGCCTTTTTGCGCGTTCCCTGCCAGAGTCGGCCGTCAATCCCCGACAACCCCACGGCATTCACCCCCCGCGCTTGCAGCCGCTCCACAATGTTCTTGTTAATCTGACCGCAATACACCATCTCAAAAATTTCCAGCGCCGCCCGATCCGTCAGGCGGCTGGTGTAGCCGGACGGCGAAGTGACAAACCGGGGCGGATGGCCCAACGCTTCCGCCACCACGTTGGTCATGTGCGACCCGCCATGCACCAAAACCAACCGCTGCCCCTCCGCCACCAACTGCGCCACGTCCTCACACACCACATCATAATCAATCCCTTCGCCGCCGCCAATTTTCACAACAATCATTTTTCCACTCCTTCACAATTCACAATTAACCCTTCACAATTCACCATTAAATTGGATGCAGCCCCATAAACTCCAATCCCAACTGCTCCTCCCAACCCATCATCACATTCATCGCTTGCACGGCCGTGCCCGCCGCCCCTTTCATCAGATTATCCAACGCGCTGATGAGTACCAGCCGGTCAGAATGGGGGTCAACGGCAAAGCCTACGTCGCACAGGTTCGTCCCGGCCAGGATTTTTGGTTCCGGATAGCGGTAGATGCCCTTGCGCTCCTTCACCAGCCGGATGAACGGCTCCGCACCGTAAGCGGCCCGGTACAGCCGCCACACTTCTTTTTCGCTTAACGGCCGCACCGGAAAGACGTGCGCCGTACATAAAATACCCCGCACCATCTCGACGGCCGTCGCCGAAAAATGTAAATCAAACGCCCCCAACGCCTGCCGCATTTCTGCCTGATGGCGATGGCCGACGGGGGCAAAAGAACGCATACTGCCACTCCGTTCCGGGTGATGGCTGGCCGCACCGGGGCTGTTCCCCCCTTCGGACGAACCGACTTTGACTTCGATCACCGCCTGCTCAATCAACCCGGCCTGCGCCAGCGGCCAGAGCGCCAGGTTGACGGCCGTGGCGTTGCAGCCCACCCCGCTCACGTACCGCGCCCCGCGCAACGCCTCCCGGTGCAGTTCCGGCAGGCCATACACAAACCGTTCCAGCCAGGCGGGGGCAGGATGGGCACGGCCGTACCACCGCTCGTACAACTCCGCATCCCGCAGGCGAAAATCGGCCGATAAATCTATAATGCGCTCCGCCAGACTGGCAAAATGATCGATCTGGGCGGCATTACGGCCGTGCGGCAAAGCCAGAAAAAGCAAATCGCACGGCTCCAACTCCTCTACTGCGCAAAACTTCAGCCGGGTAAAGCCGCGCAAATTGGGATGCGCCCCATGCGCAAACCGCCCTGCCAACCGCTGCGACGTGACCTGCGCCACTTTTACCTGGGGATGCCCCAGCAGCAGCCGCAGCAGCTCCCCGCCCGCGTAGCCGGACGCGCCGACGATAGATACACGGATGGTCATGGAGCGGCTCCTGTCGATATTGGATATTGGAGATTGGAGATTGAACGCCCTGAATCTCCAATCTCCCAATCTCCAATCTCTAGCAAATAATCCACAATCCGCCCCGGAATGTCCACACCGGTCGGTTCAATGCTGTTGCGGAACTCCATCGTGTAATTCACCTCGTTCACCAGCAGTTCGCCCGTTTCCGTTTCCAGCAAATCCACGGCCACAATGCCGCCGCCCACGGCCCGCGCCGCCGCTTGCGAGAGCGCGTCAATCGCTTCCGTGACGGGGCAATTTTCCGCCCGGCCACCCCGCGCCGTATTCGTAATCCAGTGGGCCGAATGGCGGGTGATGGCGCAAATCGTCTCCTCCCCCACCACAAAGCTGCGGATGTCCCGATCCGGCTTGGGCACGTATTCCTGAATATAGAAGATAGAATGATGGTACGACCCCAGCGTGGCTTTATGCTCCAGCACCGCTTCGGCCGCTTCCCGGTCATTGATCTTGGCCAGCAGCCGCCCCCAGGAACCGACGGCCGGTTTCAGGACAACGGGGTAGCCCATCGCCTCAATCGCTGCCAGCGCCGCTTCCGGCGTGGAAGCGATTTGGACGCGGGGGGTGGGCACGTTGGCTGCCAGTAAGGCCAGCGTCGTTTCCAGCTTGCTGCCGCACACCTGGGCCACACGGGCGTTGTTCACGCAGGGAACGCCCCAACTGTCCAGAATTTGCAGCGCGGCCAGCGCCCGCGAATGGCTGACGCACCGCTCCAGAATCACGTCATACGCCCGCCACGCCTCCGGCCGGGCCAGATCAAACACGGCCCGGCGCACGTCAATCAACTCATACGCCACGCCCCGCTCTGCCAGAGCGCGAATAATCAACTTCTCTTCCGCCCGAATGCGGGAATACAGGATGCCTGTTTTCATAACTGTCTCGTTTCAGTTTTCAGTGTTCAGTGTGCAGTTTTCAGTAAACGCACACTGAAAACTGAAAACTGCCCACTACTCACTCCCCCCAATCCTCTTCCACTTCCGGGGCCAGTTCAATCGTCAGCGGGTCGAGGCTGACAATTTCCAGTTCTGCGCCGCAGTCGGGGCATTCCAGGATTTCGCCGGCCATCACGTCGGCCGCCACGTCCACTCCGCCTTCACATTCCACACAGATTAACGTTGTCATTTTTCAAACCTCCAGTTTTTGTGGCGCAATTTTGAAAATTGCGTTACGGGTAAATAAAAAGCGGGCTTGCCATTGCTGGCAAGCCCGCCGGATAAACCCTTTGTACGCCGAAAAAGTCAGACGCAAGCGACGCTCACCAGAACCCTGTCCGGCTTGTTCTTCTTGCTCTGCTTCTTCAACTCGAAACTAATCATTTTGCTACCTGCGCAGGGCGATTTGGCAAATCGCCCTACAAAAAACGCCCCGCCGGTCGTCGGCGGGGCGTTTGCCATTTCCTGAAATTGGACAAGCGCGGCTACCAGACGGCCGTAACGGGTCTGTTCTGCTTCTTAGCCTTCTTGACAAATGCGCTTGCGGTTAACATGGCGCAAAGTCTAGCAAGGAATAAATGATTTGTCAAAAAACGGCCGTATCCGGTAAGATAAGGAGATGGAGAAAAACAGCATGACAACCGAAAAAGATTATTCACAATACAGCGCAGACGAACTGGTAGCCGCCCTGGAAACCGCAGGGCGCACGCCGCCTCTGGCCCTCATTCGGGCTTGCCTGGCGCGGCAGAAAGAATTATCTCCCCGTTTACTGGCCTTGTTTCAGGAAAGCCGGCACGATGATTGGCCCGATTATGACGATCCCCGCTGGTATCGCTTCATCCATGCCGGGTATTTTATGCTGGCTTTTCGGGAAGAGGCGGCGCTGCCCGTCTTTGAAGAACTGTACCGGGAAGGCGCTGACGACGACACGCTGGAATGGTTTGAAAGCGCGCCGGCTATTTATGGCCCGGTTGCCATCCCCTATTTTCGCCGCGTATTACAGATAGAAACGCAGGGCGAATACCATTACGGCCAGGCCATGTCGGCCGAACTGCTGTATAACCTGGCCTGCCAATACCCGGACGCGCGGGAAGAAGTTATCGCTGCCCTTCGCTCCGTTCTGCCACCGCTCACTGCTGACGGAGAACTGGACGTACTGCCAAATCATTTCGAAGACATCTGGGGATCGGCTCTTTTGTATTTGTCCCTGCTGCGGGACGAAGAGAGCAAACCACAAGCCATGGCGTTATTTGCCGCTGGCCAGGTAGATGATTTCACCATCAACGAGGAAGATTATCTGGCTGCTTTTGCAGCGGAACGGCCGTATGAACTTCACCAAAAGCCATTCGACATCATCGAAACTTACGAATCTCTGCTGGCGCAGGAAGAGCATGAACGGTTGCACCGGGAACTGCTGGACAAACAAGCTGAATACGAGCAATTGACGCGCCAGATTGATCACAACACGGCTGAAATAGTGCAGTTGTCTAAAAAAGCCGGCAAGAAAATCGGCCGTAACGATCCCTGTCCCTGCGGCAGCGGCAAGAAGTATAAAAAGTGTCACGGCCGTCCCGGCGCGTAAGGCGATCTTGAAAATCGCCTCACAACAATCCAGGCTAGAAAAGAAGCAATCACACGGTATAATTGAGTGAAAAATCTAACAAAATATCCAGTGCGTGGGGCGATTTGGCAAATCACCCTACAAAGGAAAAGCCAATGAGCGATCCACGAGTCGAAAAATTAGCCGCCCTTTTGGTGCAATACTGCGTCAAAGTGCAGCCGGGCGATACCGTCATGCTGTTGGGCAGTTCCCTTACCCTGCCCCTGTTTGCGGAGACCTACCGGCAAATTATTCGGGCCGGCGGGCATCCCCTGGTGCAGTGGCAGGAAAACATTTTTGCAGAAATCATGCTGAAGGAAGGCAGCGACGAACAACTGGCTTTCATCCACCCGCCCGCCAAACTGACGGTGGAAAGTTACGACTGCTACATCTACCTGGGCGGTTCGGAAAACACGAAGGCGTTGAGCAACGTAGACCCGGCGCGGCAGCAGCTTGCCATGTCCGCCCGCCGGGAACTGCTGGAAATCCGGATGCGGCGCAGTGCAGCCGGGGAGATGCGTTGGGTGGGCACGATGTTTCCTACCCACGCCTCCGCTCAAGATGCAGAAATGTCGCTGGCGGAATATGAAGATTTTGTCTACGCCGCCTGTTTTGTAGACAAAGACAATCCGGTAGCAGAATGGCAAAAAATCTCGACCGAACAGCAAAAGCTGGTGGATTGGCTGGCGGGCAAGAAGGAGGTGAAAGTACAAGGCCCTAATGTGGAGATGACGCTTTCCATTGACGGCCGTACCTTCATCAACTCCGATGCCACCCACAATATGCCCAGCGGGGAAATCTTCACCGGCCCCGTAGAAGATTCGGTCAACGGCTGGGTGCGCTTTACCTACCCGGCCATCTACCAGGGGCGGGAAGTAGAGGGAATCGAACTACGCTTTGAAAATGGTAAAGTAGTGGACGCCTCCGCCCAAAAGAACGAAGCGTTCCTGCATAAGATTCTGGAGACCGACGCCGGTTCCCGCTACCTGGGCGAATGGGCCATCGGCACAAACAATGGCATTACCCGGTTCACTCGCTCCATCCTGTTTGACGAGAAGATTGGCGGCACGATTCACATGGCGGTCGGTGCGGGCTACCCGGAAACCGGCAGCCAGAACAAATCGGCCGTTCACTGGGACATGATTTGTGACATGCGTGACGGCGGACAGATTTGGGTGGACGGGGAATTATTTTATGAGAGGGGACGGTTTTTGATTGAGTAAGGGGATAAAGGATGAGGGGATGAGGGGACTACCCGACTACCCGACCATTCGACTACAAGACTACCATGCCTGAATTACCGGAAGTAGAAACAACTGTACGCGCCCTGCGACGGCCGTTGCTGGGACAAACGATTATTGACGTGTGGAATGATTGGCCCAGCGCGATTGTCACGCCGACGCTGGACGAACTGCGGCTGCGGATTACCGGCTGCGCCATCCAGGCCATCAACCGCCGGGCCAAATATCTCGTCTTCAGCCTCAGCGACGGGGAAAACCTGATTATCCACCTGAAAATGTCCGGGCATCTGGCGGTAGTGGAGGCAAACGTCCCCCGGCACAAACACGTTCACACTGTTTTCCGTCTGGCAAACGGCCGTGAACTGCGCTTCCAGGATATGCGGAAGTTTGGCCGCGTCTACCTGGTGCATGATCCCGAAGAGATACTGGGCAAGCTGGGGCCGGAACCGCTGGAAGCTGATTTTACCCCGGAGATATTGGCGCAAAGGTTAGACGGCCGTACTCGCGCCCTCAAACCCCTCCTTCTGGACCAAACCATCATCGCCGGCATCGGCAACATCTACGCCGACGAAGCCTTGTTCTACGCCGGATTGGCCCCCACTCGCCCCGCCAACACCCTGGATGACGCTGATTACGTCCGGTTGCACGCTGCCATCCAGAAAGTGCTGCACATGGGCATTGCGCGGGAAGGGGCCAGCATTGACCTGTACGTGAAGCCGGACGGAGAAAAGGGCGACATGCAAAACGCCGTCGCTGTCTTTCGCCGCACGGGTGAACCATGTTACCATTGCGGCGCCCCCATCCGTCGTATTAAACTGGGAGGGCGCAGTACGCATTATTGTCCAACTTGTCAAAAGGAATGATTATGAAAAATGAAATCGAAGTGATGCGGGTTTTTCGGGTTCCCCCACGCGGGCAATTAGCGGTAGAGGTTAACGGCCGTCGCTATGAAAACATCTCTGAAATCGAGGCGGCTAATTGGCGGCAGTTGACGGTAACGGCCATAGGCGAATTGATCCATTTTGCTGGAGGCTACCAAGCCCTTGTAGAC
>JALUPA010000709.1 GCA_027054335.1 Ardenticatenaceae bacterium | reverse complement strand
GGCAGCGCGGGCGCGGCAGTTAACCAATGCCAAAAAACGACGTTTGAAACAAAAACCCAAATGGCTGTTTCAGGATTTGAAAAGTTAAGCAGCTTCTCCCAAACAGTCGTGGACGAAAACGGCGTAGAGTAGAAATGGGCCGCATCCTCTACGACAGCTTTGGCGGCGTCATTACCAATACCCTGCCCTTGACGCTGACTACCCCCTTCGCCAATCTGCCCGATGCGGCGACGGGGCTGGTGCATGTGGGTAACGGCCGTTACTACGACCCGGCGACAGGCAGACCATTGCAGCCCAACCCCATGGACGGCCCGCCCGCGCTGCCCCAGGCGCTGAACCGGTACGCGGCGACGCCGCTGGGCCAGCCGGGGGTGTATGAGGCCGGCGACAATAGCTACAGTCTGATATTTCATTCTCTGGCGGCCGGTTTCGCCAAAACATTTGCCTTTGAAACGGCCGCCCGCGCCACAACAGGCGCTTTGGGGCGAGACGTTATCAACTCCGTCCGTTACGCCGGCCGGGCCGTCATCGCTTTTCAGGCCAGCGCCGCTTCGCTCAACGCCAATCGAACCGCCATCGAAGCGGCCGGGGGCGTTTTTGTTGCCAGTCTGGAGAACACGCGCCGGTTGACGGCCGATGGAACCAGGCTGTCCAGACGCCTGTTCCGCACAGACCTGTTCCGCTTTGAGACAACGCTGGATGAAGCTGAAGCCCTGGCTGCCAGACTAAGCGCCACGGGCAGCCTGGTGCAGGAAACCAGAGGCGGTTGGCAAGCAGTTACCAGCCTGGACAGCCTGGAAGTCGCTTATGGCTATGGGCGGACGGCGCGTTTTGCCATGTTATCGGACCTGGCCGTAGGGTTAGCAACAGATTCTTTGCTGGCAGGCGCGTTCCAATACATTGAAGACACACAAAACCCATACTTTAGCCCGGGACAAAGATTCGCGCGTACTGGTGTAGCCAGTTTCGGAGGTTTCCTATCTGGACTGGGAGGAACATATATTGGAGGTGTTCTAAGTTGTGGTCCCGCGGCTCCTCTTTGTATTGCTGGTAGCAGCCTGGTATTGGGTACCGTTTGGGTATTTGGTATACAACCAATAATCTTTGATGCCATTCCGTTCTTGCAACCACCACCACGTAACCTGCAACCAATTAGTTACGGAGGGCAATGATGGCCGCTCTATTGCTCTTTTGCACCGGTGTTGTAATTTTAGGTGTTGGTATTTATCGTTACAAAGGGCCAGTTAACGTCTGGTATATCGCCTATGGCATAGTTACTGTTGACAGCAACTACCTTGGAATACCTGGCGGAATTTCAGCAATGTTATTCGCTCTAGCCATTTCTCCGTTCATACCCGACAATTGGAGAATGCCAATAGTGATATTGGCTCTAGCCATTACGTTTTTAGGGTTAATTTTTGCAAAACGCTTATTAAAACCGGCATGGCTGCGTTGGCTGGAAAAAGAGCATGGCGCGATCCTGCCCATACTTCGGCAGGAGATTCAAAAGATGGGGCCGGAAAAGTGGAACAGGCGCATCAATACTCAGGAGGAGTTGGCAGAATGGATAAACGAGGTAAAAATGCAGCGCAGACGGAGGGCAATGGGTCTTGATGATTGAAACTGAATGAGTGGCAGGCCGTTTATTGTAAGCTTGAACGAGATGGGGCCGGGGGAAACGCGCTGGTTTAACCTGTACTTTGGCGCGGCCGACAGCGAAGCCGAGGCGCTGCAATTCCTGCAGGAGGTGGACGCCGAGGCTTACGTGTTGGCCCAGCCGGACAATGGCGACCCGGCGACGGGGGAACCGGTGACGTTTATCTTTGCTTACGGCGACTTCGGCCGGGCCACAAAACGGTATTACGCCAACGGCCGGCAGATTGTCTTCCGCCAGGGGAATGAACTGTATTACACCCTGCCCGACGTCTACGGTTCCCTGTACAACCAGCCGGACTACACCTTTACGGCCGCCGACGCCGGCCGGGCCCAGTTCACCTTTGCCTTTAATGAAAACGGCAGCCAGAACGTTTACGTGTATGATTGGGACAACAACGGCCGTAACGCGACCAGCAACAACGTAACCGTGACCGACCCGCCGCCGCCCACGCCGGCCCCGGCCGCCAGCCCGCCCGCGCCTTACACGCCGCCGGCCGACCTGGCCCCGCCCGCGCCCCTGCCTTACCATTGGGGCGCTCCCCTGGCTGCCGTCAGCCAACTGCCCTCCAATTCCTGGCAGGGCTACCCGGATTACGCCGTCCCCGCCAGCGAAGGCGGCCTTTACCTCATCGCCGGCTTTGCCCACCGCCGGCCGGACGACTTCTCC
>JALUPA010000708.1 GCA_027054335.1 Ardenticatenaceae bacterium | reverse complement strand
TAAGCGGAATAGCATTCGGGCTAAATCTCCTGTAGCGGGTAAAAACACGATTTGAGTATAGTATAAAAGGTTCACTGGAAAATATCAATATCAATGAGGAGCCTGATTGATGCAAACCAAACCAAAACTATTAGACCAGGTTCGAGACATAATTCGTTTGAAGAAATATTCCTATCGCACCGAACAAACATATGTACAATGGATTCGCCGCTTCATTTTATTTCATGATAAGCGTTACCCCAGAGATATGGGGAAAAAGGAAGTTGAAGCATTTTTGACCTATCTGGCGGGAGAACGCCACGTAGCGGCCTCCACTCAGAATCAAGCATTGAGCGCCTTGATATTCCTGTATCAATACGTTATTGAGAAACCGCTCCCTTATATTGATGTACTGTGGGCCAAGAAGCCAAAGCGTTTGCCGGTGGTTTTGACTAAAAGGGAGGTAAAACAGGTTTTGCAAGGGCTTTCTGGTGTGCCGCTTTTGGTGGCTCAACTACTTTATGGCAGTGGTTTGCGTCTCAATGAAGGTTTGGGTTTGCGGGTAAAGGATGTTGATTTTGGGCAGGGCATATTGATTGTTCGTGATGGCAAAGGGTTTAAGGATCGAACAACAAGTTTCATTTGCACGAAAGCAGCATCCAAAAAGCAGTCCGCCAGGCCGCACAAAAGGCAAAAATCACCAAGAGAGTTACCCCGCACACTTTCCGCCACAGTTTTGCTACGCATTTGCTGGAAGCAGGTTACGACATCCGTGCCATCCAGGAACTACTCGGCCACAAAGACGTCAAAACAACCATGATTTATACCCACATCGTTAACCGCGGCGTCCTGGGTGTCCGCAGCCCCCTTGACGATTAGGAGACTACTTGCCGCTTACCGGCGTCAGAACAAAACTATCATCCGGCAACGGCCGTCCCGTTTGCGGCTCAACGGCCGTCACCCGCTCCCCCGTCATCCAGTTATACACCCCAATGCGCCACACCAGTCCGGCCGTATCTTTCGGCGCGGGCACAGAACGTCGGTCTACGATCAGGCGGTTTGCCGGCCAGGCGGACAGAGGTAAACTGCCGCGCCACGTATCCCCGTCCGCTTGGGCCACTGGCGGCTGGCCGGGCGGCCCCAGGTGGGTGAAAATTGTCCATTCCGGCGGCAGCGGCGCGGCCGTAGACCAGACCAGGGTGATTTCGTAGCCGTCCGCTTGTTCTGTCACGCTGGCTTCGTGCAGGCAAATGGCGTCGGCGAACAACGCCTGGCAAGGTAGCATTCCAGTTTTGTAGTGACCGGCCGGTTGGAGTTGGAAACGGCCGTCAACCAGATAGCGCGACACGTAAATTTCCCTTACATCCTCTGCCAGCGCCGCCAGTTCGTCCGGCTGGATGATGACCCCGCGCATATCCACCACGTAAGGGCCGGCTTCCCGTTCCGCCTGCCCCACCCAGGGCATACTGCGGGAAAGCGAAGCAGCGGAACGGCCGAGCAGCGTGGGCGGAAAAGCGTCCAATCCCACTACCACTGGCGCCAGTGTCAGCCCCCAATAACCGACGGGATACGGTTCCTGTTGGCCGGTGTAACGGTCGGGAAAATTGAGGAAAAGGAGACGGCCGTCACCCTGTTCATGCAGTACCGTGGTGGCTTCTTGCAAATGGGCCGCTCCCGGCTGGTACAGTTGGGCAAAACCGCGCAGCAACCAGACGCTTTGCAGGCCGATCAGAAGCAAAACAACAAGGCTGATCGCCTTGACCCAGACCGCTTCCCGCCGTCGCGCCGCCGGCCATAACGCCGTCCCCCACAGGAGGGCTACCCCCAGCGCCGGGGCGTAAAACAGCCGGGGGGCCAGGGCAATGTAGGCAAAGCGCAAGCCTGCCAACGCGGGCAGGATGCTGGCCGCTGCCCAGACCAGGCCGAAAAAAGCGGCCCGCCCGCGCTGCCGCCAGGCCGCCAACGCCAGCAGGACGGCCGTTACCCCCACCGCCAACAGCAGCAGCGCCACGGGGGACGCTTCATAATCATAGGGATAACCGCCGGAGCGGCCTAACAGCGGATAAATCCACCCTTGCAGCAAATAGAAAAGATTACGGCCGTCCAGAATCAACCCCGTAATGCCGGACTGCCGCGGTACAAACGTCCAGATAATAAAATAGAAGACGCCAGCTAAAGGGAACAGGGCGGCTGCCCCCCAACCCATCCGGTGCGGCGTTTTTATGGCCGCCAGCAAGGAACGCCAATTGGAGATGGGCAGGCGTAAAATGAATTCATACAACAACGGCACGACGGCAACGGTCACGCTGCTTTCCTGCACGGTCAGCGCCAGCAAATAGAGCGCCAGACTGATTGCCAGCCAGAGGCGCGGCCGTTTGGGGGCGGGCAATCCAGGCAGCGGCCGGGCCAGAAAATAAGCCAGCCAGGCCCCGTTTTGCCACATCCCGGCCATCGGTTGGTTGGGGGCCGCCCAGGCGACGGCCTGATAAGAGAAAGGATAAAGGGCAAAGAGGGCGGCAACGGTAACGGCCGTGCCCCGCCCCAACGTCAGGCGACGACTAATCCCATACGCCAGCAAAATGTTAACCAGATGGTAGCCAATCTGGAAGCGGTGCAGCCATGCGGCGGCAAATGTGCCGTCCGCCCGCATAAACAACCAGACGTAGAGGGTGGACAGGGGGCGGTAAAATTGGAAATCGGTGGTGGGCAGCAGGGTTTGCCACCATTGTTTGCCCCAGGCGTGGCCGTACCAGACAGGATCATCCCAGAAGAAGCCGAAGGATACGGCCGTGCGGTACAACCCCAGCGTCAACAACAACAGCAGCCCCAATGCCAGAAACGGCTGCCAATTTTGGCTCTTCTCACGCATCCGGGGGATTTTCCTGTTTCTCCAGTTCTACCCAAACGGGGAAATGGTCGCTGGCTTTGGCTTTTTTGATGGCGCCCCGGCCGTGCGGCCGGAAACCGCGCGCAAAAATATGGTCAGCGGCAGAGGGGGTGAGCTTCATTTTGGACACAGTAGGGCCGGCGCCCTTGCTGGCCCGTTCCAGACCCGCTTCGGCCATGTAGTTGACCAGCCGCTTAATGCTGCGCCTGCTGACGGTATTGAAATCGCCGCCGACAATGACGTAGGGATGGTTGGTATCAATGTGCTGGGACACGGCGACAATCTGTTCATTCCGGTGGCGGCGGCTGGACGTATACACTTCGGTATGGACGCAGTAAACCAGAACGGCCGTTTGTTCAATCTGTACCGTAGCTTGTATAGCGATCCGCAGTTGGCGGCTGATAAGGCTCCTGTGGGGCAGGAAGATTTTTTCCGGGTCAGTCAAAGGCCATTTTGCCAGAATCGCGTTGCCAAAATTACGGCCGTGGCTGTGAATGGAAGCCGGATAGTAAACATAGTTATAGTTTAACGCCCGGGCCAATTTATCCGTGCCCTCTTCATCCATCTCTTGCAGCAAAACAATGTCCGCATTTTGCAAAGGCGGGAAAGTATTCATTTCCGTGATAGCCTGCTCAATTTCCAGACCAAAATTGATGTTGTAAGTGACCACTTGGAGACGGCCGTTGAATTCCGGCGTCTCCTCCGCATACGCCCCCTGCCACAAAGGGCCGCGCGGGTCTTCGTAATTGACCATAATTGAAGGCAAAATCGGCATAACAATTCCAAAATTCGGGAAAATTGGTGCAATTCGTGACTAAATCTTTTGCCCAAAAAACGGCAAAAGGCGAGCGCATCCAGTATAACGGATCGCGCTCGCCCCAGCCAAGGAGATATGAAATGTCATCCGCAGATCATGCTGTTGCCCACAAAGCAATAAGCAACGGTGGGATGAAATTTATATGAAAAAAGTATACTGTCTACTGCCAGAAGTTATCAGTTGCGTTTGACACCTCTACACAGTGATCAATGTCACAAGAAATTAACCCGTGTGATGTTCGGCCGGCGCTTGTCTGATTTCGTGCCAGTGTTTCATGGCGCCGGTGCGGAACAGGGCCGGATCAAAATCGGCCAGCACTTCCCAGCCCTCTACGCTGGCCAGGTCCCGGTCTTCATCGCTCAATTCAATTTCAATGGTACGGCCGTCAGTCAGCATCTCGATGGTCAGCAACTCACTGCCGTCATCAATCACGTCAATAATACAGGGCCGGTCTACCCCTTCCGGGTTGCGAATCAGGGCAGCAGAACAGCGTTGGCAAAATTCCAGCGTAGCGTTGCACAGGCCGCGGTCAAGAATGACTTTCATACGAATCCTCCATTTAAGGGGAATGACGACCATATTACACAGTCGTTGTTCCCGCCCTTGAATAATCGGGTAGATATTCTATTATCCGATTATACAGATTTATGTTGAGTATACTGAATACGGCCGTGCCATGTCAGAGTAGTTTGTCACATAAATAGGATGATAGGTATCACCGAATTTCCCATTTACTGCATATGACATTCTTCCCCGGCATAGTTGCATTTTGTCACTACGGCTTGCCGGGACATTGGCGGATACTTGGGAGAAACCTGAATGCCAGTGTGCAGCGTGCAGTTTTCAGTGTTCAGTGACGCTTGACTGAAAACTGAAAACTGAACACTGAAAAACAAGGAGAATAAACACATGACCGAGCAGATGATTACCATTGATGGAAATGAGGCGGCTGCCCGTATCGCTCACAAGGTCAACGAAGTAATCGCTATCTATCCCATCACGCCCGCATCGCCCATGGGCGAATGGGCCGACCAATACTCAGCAGAAGGCCAGACCAACATCTGGGGGTCTGTCCCCCTGGTGGTGGAAATGCAGGCGGAAGGGGGCGCGGCCGGTGCGGTGCATGGCGCTCTCCAGACCGGCGCTATTACCACCACCTTTACCGCTTCCCAGGGCTTGCTTTTGATGATTCCCAATATGTACAAGATTGCCGGCGAGTTGACAGCTACCGTCTTTCACATTGCGGCCCGTTCCATAGCCGCTCAGGCACTCTCCATTTTTGGCGACCATTCCGACGTAATGGCTGCACGCAACACCGGGTTTGCCCTGTTGGCCGCCAATTCCGTCCAGGAAGCCCACGATTTTGCCCTGATCTCTTCTGCCGCTACTTTGGCCGCCCGCGTGCCGTTTTTGCACTTTTTCGATGGCTTCCGTACCTCCCACGAAGTCAGTAAAATCAAACTGCTGGACGATGCGACGATCCGGGCCATGATTGACGATGAATTTGTCCAGGCGCATCGGGAACGCGGCCTGACGCCGGATCATCCCGTCCTGCGCGGCACGGCGCAAAACCCGGACGTCTTCTTCCAGGCCCGCGAGAGCGTGAATCCCTACTACGCAGCCTGCCCCGGCATTGTGCAGCAGACGATGGACAAATTCGCCGAGCTGACGGGCCGCCAATACCGTATCTTTGAATATGCCGGTCACCCGGAAGCAGAGCGGGTGATTGTGCTGATGGGGTCGGGTGCGGAAACGGTGCGGGAAACGGCCGAATATCTGGCCGCGCGCGGCGAAAAGGTCGGCGTGGTCATTATCCGCCTGTATCGCCCCTTTGACGTCGGTGCCTTTGTGAGCGTGCTGCCGCCCACGGTTAAGGCGATTGCCGGGCTGGACCGCACGAAGGAGCCGGGATCGGCGGGCGAACCGTTGTATCAGGATGTGGTGACGGCCGCCATCGAAGCCGTTGCCGATGGTACTGCCCCCTTTGCTACTGTGCCTCGCATCATCGGCGGGCGCTACGGCCTGTCTTCCAAAGAATTTACCCCTGGCATGGTCAAAGCCATCTACGACGAACTGGGCAAAAGCAAGCCCAAAGTCCACTTCACCATCGGCATCAACGACGACGTGAGCCATCTCAGCCTGGCGTGGGATAAAGATTTCCACATTTTGCCGGATGACGTAGTGCAGGCTGTCTTTTACGGGCTGGGTTCCGACGGCACGGTGGGGGCCAACAAGAACTCTATCAAGATTATTGGCGAGGATACGCCCAACTACGCCCAGGGTTACTTTGTCTACGATTCCAAAAAGGCCGGGTCTGTTACCGTTTCCCATCTGCGCTTTGGGCCAAATCCTATTCACGCGCCCTACCTGATTGATTCCGCCAGCTTTGTGGCCGTACACCAATTTACCTTTTTAGACCGGTACGACGTGCTGCCCCTGGCTGCGCCTGGGGCAACGTTCCTGCTCAACACGCCCTACGGCCCGGATGAGGTTTGGGACAAGCTGCCCCGCTCTATCCAGCAGACCATTTTGGATAAAAATCTCAAATTCTACGTGGTGGACGGCTACCGGGTGGCCCGCGAAACGAAGATGGGGCGGCGCATCAACACCATCATGCAGACCTGCTTCTTTGCCCTGAGCGGCGTCCTGCCTACCGCTGAAGCTATTGTGGCTATCAAACAGGCCATCAAAAAGACCTACGGCAAACGAGGCAGAGCAGTGGTAGAGCAAAATTACGCGGCCGTAGACGCTGCCCTCTCCCACCTGCATGAAGTGGTTGTGCCGGCTGCCGTGACCAGCGATCACGAACGGCCGTCTATCATCTCCCCCGCCGCTCCCGAATTTGTCCAATCCGTCACCGCCCGTATTATCGAAGGATTGGGCGACGATCTGCCGGTCAGCGCCCTGCCGCCGGATGGAACCTATCCCACGGGTACGACTCAATGGGAAAAGCGCAACATTGCTACAGAAATTCCCGTTTGGGACCCGGACATCTGCATCCAGTGCGGTAAGTGCGCCCTCGTCTGCCCGCACCAGGTCATCCGCATGAAGGTGTACGAGCCGGAACTGGCCGCCGACGCGCCGCCCACGTTCAAGGCAGCCCCCGCCCGCTTCAAGGAATTTAAGGGGATGAATTACACGTTGCAAGTGGCGGCGGAAGATTGTACAAGCTGCGGTTTGTGCGTGGAAGTCTGCCCGGTGAAGAATAAGCGGCAGCCCAAGTTCAAGGCGATCAACATGGAACCGCAACTGCCGCTGCGCGAGCAGGAACGGGAAAATTGGAATTTCTTCCTGAAACTGCCGGACGTGGATCGCACCATACTCCCGTTGAATCAGGTGAAATACAACCAACTTTTGGAACCCACGTTTGAATTTTCCGGGGCGTGCGCCGGCTGCGGCGAGACGCCGTATCTGGGTTTGCTCAGTCGCCTCTTTGGCGACCGCGCTCTGATTGCCAACGCGACTGGCTGCTCGTCCATCTATGGCGGTAACTTACCTACCACACCCTGGGCGCAGGATGCAGACGGCCGTGGCCCGGCCTGGTCTAACTCCTTGTTTGAGGATAATGCTGAGTTTGGTTTGGGGATGCGGGTGGCGCTGGATCAACGGCTGGAAGCAGCCACCCAGATGATGCGTCGGTTGCGGGACGTCATTGGCCCGGAACTGGTGAATAACGTCCTGTATGCCGACCAGACAAATGAAGCAGAAATCTTACAGCAGCGCGGCCGGGTGCAGGCATTGAAAGAACATCTACAAACGCTCCTGGATAGCCGTGACGAGGGGTTGGCCGCTTACCAGCCGGAACTGAAAAATCTGCTTGGTGTGGCGGACGTGTTCGTAAAGAAGGATGTCTGGATTGTCGGCGG
>JALUPA010000707.1 GCA_027054335.1 Ardenticatenaceae bacterium | reverse complement strand
CGGGATCGGGCACAAAAGGTACAGAATGAGGTGGGTGCGGTAGATAAAGTGGCGTGGAATTTGATCAACGCTGCCCGTAAAGCTGACATTTTAGTGCTGGTAATTCCCGCTTCGGAGTTAGAAGTTACCCTTAGGGCCATAGGTCAGGATTTGCAGGAACATACATTGGTGATTGATTTGTCTCCGCTGAAAGGAATGGGCGTGAAATGGGCCAAACAATATATCACCCAGGGGCATTATGTGGGGGCGATTCCCATCCTGCCGCCGGCTTCTATGGCAGACGGCCGTACCGACGTCACTACCGCTTCGGCCGATCTGTTCCGTAATGGTGGCTTTGGCCTTATGCCTTCGGCCAGTGTGGAACCGGCAGCGGTGGAAACGGCCGTTAACTTTGGCCTGCTCTTAGGGGCCAAACCTTTCTTTTTAAATCCCGACGAATACGACAGCCTGGTACAGGGGACGGAAACCCTGCCCAATCTGGCTGCCGCCGCCATGTTTAGCGCCATCCACAAGGCCACCGGCTGGCGGGATATTTTGCGTTTGGCCGGGCAGTCGTTTACCTTGTCTACGCGGCCGTTGGCCAACGACGCAGATATAGCTCTCATGGCCCTGCACAACCAGGAAGCCACACTGCGCTGGTTGGATGCCATGATGGCTGAACTCAAGGGTATCCGCCAGTGGGTGCATGAAGGTGATTTGGAGATGTTCACCCTTTATTTGAAAGAATTAGGGGATGAGCGTTTCGGCTGGCTGGCGCTGCGAGAGCGGAATGATTGGGATGAACGGGAAACGACCGATGTGCAGCATCGCTCCTTCTCGGAACGAATGTTGGGCGGTTTTGTGACCGGTTCATCCCGTAAAAATGGTGATCGGTAATTGGCGGTTGGTGGATAGTGGATGAGAGCGAGTTGAAAGTAAAGTTACGTAATACGCAATACACAATACGCAATACGCTCGAACAAAATGTGGCGCAGGAGGCTGCCAGTTTACGGCCGTTACGCATCCTGATGATTGCCCCTACTTCCTTTTTCAGTGATTACGGCGGGCATATCCGCATTCTGGAAGAAACCCGCACCTTGCAGAGTATGGGGCATAACGTGGCTATCGTTACCTATTATAAAGGCAGCGATATGCCCGGTCTGGACATCCGCCGCACCGCCCCGCTGCCCTGGCACACCGATTACGAAGTCGGCTCCTCCCGCCACAAGCTGGCCTTTGACGTTTACCTGGCCTGGCAATCCCTGGTGGAAGCCCTGCGCTACAAGCCGGACGTCATTCACGGGCACATGCACGAAGGGGCCTTGATCGGCGGCGTCCTGGCTAAATTACTGCGTAAGCCGCTGGTCTTTGATTTTCAGGGCAGCCTGACGGCGGAGATGGCGGACCACAACTTTTTGGACGTGAACGGCCGTGCCTACCAACTGGCTTACCGGCTGGAAAAACGCATAGACAAACTGCCTGACGCCATCCTCACCAGTTCCGTCAAAGCCAGCCGTCTCTTGCAGGATGATTTCTGCGTGCCGCCCGACCGCCTCTATGCCTTACCGGATTGCGCCGACCCCGACCGCTTTAACCCGGAAAAATTTAGTGAGGCCGATAAACTGGCCCTCAAACAACACCTGGGCATTCCCCCGGATCGCCTCATCATTTCCTACCTGGGCCTGCTTACCGATTACCAGGGGATTCCCCACCTCATCCAGGCGGCAGCCCGGCTGAAAGAGGCCGGCAAAAAAGCCCATTTTCTCATCATGGGCTACCCCCAGGTGTTTCATTACCAGCAGATGGCTGCTGATTGTGGTGTGGCTGACCATGTTACCTTTACCGGTAAAGTAGAATATCGAGACGCCCCGGCTTATCTGGCTCTGGGGGATATTTCCGTAGCGCCCAAAATGTCCAACACTGAGGGCAGCGGCAAACTGCTCAACTACATGGCGTTGGCCCAGCCGGTTGTGGCTTATGATTCGCCGGTACACCGCGAGTATTTGGGCGATTTAGGCGTCTATGCGCCTTCTGGAGACGTAGACGCCTTTACCTGCTGCCTTACTGAACTGCTGCATGACCCGCAGCGGCGGCAATTTTTGGGGCGACAGTTACGCCAACGGGCTGTTCGGGAGTACAATTGGCAGGCTGCCGGAGAAAAAATCGTGGCCATCTACCGGCAGTTGACAAAATAGCACAACGTCACTATAATACTCGTTCGCAAAAATTCCGTTTTGCGCTATGTCCGTGCGACAATAATAGTCGCAAAAAATGTTTAGAATGCCTGAAAAAACAACAAAAAATGGTGTAACAGGCGATAAAATTGAGATAAAGGGGTGCAACTAAGTTGTAAAAT
>JALUPA010000706.1 GCA_027054335.1 Ardenticatenaceae bacterium | reverse complement strand
CGCCCTGCACCGCATCACCGACGCTGTGGATGACATTGCCAGCACAGCCGCCAGTCACCAACGGACTTTTGTGGTGGAGGTGATGGGGCGCAACTGCGGCTATCTGGCCCTGATGAGCGCCATCGCTACCGGAGCAGACTGGGTACTCATCCCGGAAAGCCCCCCGGATTTGGCTGATTGGGAAGGCAAGATGTGTGCCGTACTGGCCCAGGGGCGAAAAATGGGCCGACGGGACAGCATTGTTATCGTTAGTGAAGGAGCGCGGGACCGGCGCGGCCGGCCCATCAGCAGCGAATACGTGCGCCAGGTGTTGGAGGAGCGGTTGGGCGAGGACGCCCGCGCCACCATTTTGGGACACGTGCAGCGCGGCGGTTCGCCCAGCGTGTTTGACCGCAACCTCAGCACCCGCATGGGCGTCCGGGCGGTGGCAGTGATTTTGTCGCCGGAAACGCAGGGCAAGGCGCTGCTGATTGGCCTCAAGGGAAACCGGCTGGAAAACCTGCCGCTGGATTTGTGTCTGGAAAAAACGCAGGAGATACGCACGGCCGTAAAAAATAGCGAATACAAACAGGTCATGCAGCTGCGCGGCCGCAGCTTCCAGGAATCATTCCAGGCGGTACGCACGCTGGTACGCGCCTTGCCCCGGCAGCGCCATCCCGAAAAAGCAGGACTGCGCATTGGCGTCTTAAATTCCGGCGCCTGCGCTCCCGGTATGAACACGATGGTGCGGGCGGCCGTGCGGCTGGGCATTGATCGCGGTCATACCTTGCTGGGTATCCGCAATGGCTTTCGCGGGCTGCGCGATGGCGAAGTGACCGAGATGGATTGGATGGCGGTTAATGGCTGGGTGGGCATTGGCGGCGCAGAAATCGGCACAAATCGGCACATGCCCCGGCACAGCGACTTTTACGCCATCGCCCGCACCATTGAAGACAACCGGATTGAGGCGCTCTTTGTTATTGGCGGCTGGGCGGCTTACAAATCTGCTCTGGATTTGCACGATCAGCGGCAGAATTTCCCGGCTTTTAACATTCCCATCATCTGTTTTCCCGCCACCATTGACAACAACCTGCCCGGTACGGAGTTGAGCGTGGGGGCAGATACCGCTCTCAACAACATTATTGACGCGGTGGACAAGATCAAGCAATCGGCCGTGGCGGCCCGGCGCGTTTTTGTGGTAGAGGTGATGGGTGGCCGCTGCGGCTATCTGGCTTTGATGGGGGCGTTGGCGACGGGCGCAGAGCGGGTTTACCTGCACGAGGAGGGCATCACCCTAAACGATTTGGCGGCCGACGTGCAGGAACTCATTCGCGGTTTTCGCGGCGGCAAACGGTTGGGTGTGGCTATCCTGAATGAGAAGGCTAATCCCACCTATACGCTGGATTTTATTCGCGCCCTTTATGCAGAAGAAGGCAAAGGGTATTTTTCCGTACGGCAGGCCAATCTGGGGCATTTGCAGCAAGGGGGCGACCCGTCTCCTTATGACCGTATTTTGGGGACGGAGCTAATTACGGAAGGACTAATTTATTTGGAAGAACAAATGCAGCAACCGGAACCGGCCAGCGCCTGTGTTGGTTTACTGCGTGGGACGTATGAGGTGACTTCTTTCGAGGATTTGACCCGCCTGATGGATTTTGAACACGCCCGGCCTAAAAAGGAGTGGTGGCTTGAACTGCGGCCTTTGGCGCGGGTGATGGCTCGGCCTGCGCCGGCGGTGGAAATGAGGGAAGAAACGTAAACGCGCATACAGGACGATTTTGCGAATCATTCTTGGGGCGATTTACAAAATCACCCTACATGGCGGGTTAAGATTAGCTGTAAAAACGGGGTATTTGATTGACATTGAGTTATCCCTGTTTTTACAATAAATGTACATTTTCACCAACAGGAAGACAGGCTTTTATGAAATCTCCCCGCAAGTATCGTTATTTACTGTTTTTTTCTCTGTTTCTTCTGACGGCCGTAGCCTGCCAATTAGCCAGCAGCAGTATCATCCCCAGCCAATTGGAAACAACTGAAGCCACACAACTCAATCAGGATGAGATTGTGGCTGTTGTGGCGGCTACTGTAGAAGCGCGTCTGGCAGAAACGGCCGTAGCCTCTTTGAATGCGGAAAACCAGGCGGCGCTGACGGCCGTGCAAGACAGCAATAAGGGCAACGGTTCTATCCCCCTGCAAGACACCTTCATCAACATCTACAACAAGGCCAATCCTGCTGTCGTTCATATCTTTGTTTTCGATGGCGAAGGCTTTTTGCTGGGTACCGGCAGCGGATTTGTTTTTGACAGCGAAGGGAATATTGTTACCAACAATCATGTTGTGGAGAATGCAGAAACCTTGGAAGTCGTCTTTGCCAGCGGCGAGCGCCGCTTTGCCCAGATTGCCGGCACAGACGTGGACAGCGATCTGGCCGTTATCACGGTAGATTCCTTACCCGATGACGTCCAGCCTTTGCCGGTCGGTGATTCCAGCCAATTGCAGGAAGGGCAATTGGTGGTAGTTATTGGCAACCCCTTTGGCGAAACCGGGTCCATGTCCACCGGCGTCATCAGCGCCCTGGGCCGCACCATCGAGTCCCAGCGAATTGCCCAAGGCGGCGGCCGTTTTTCCCTCCCCCAGGTGATTCAAACAGACGCAGCCATCAATCCCGGCAACTCCGGCGGCCCGCTTTTGAATCTGGACGGGGAAGTGGTAGGGGTGAACAGCGCCATTTTCACCCGTACCGGGGCTAACTCCGGCGTGGGGTTTTCTATTCCGTCAAATGCCGTCCGTAATATCGTACCGGCGCTTATTGAGGAAGGCGCCTACGCCTATCCGTACATGGGGATCAGTATGTACCCGGAGGTATTTAGCTTAGGCCAGTTAGAGCAGTTAGGTCTGCCGCCCAATGGGGTATATGTCACGGACGTCCTGACAAATACCCCGGCAGACGAGGCCGGACTGATCGGTAATGATTTGTCAGCCGGTACAAATGAACTGGGCGATTATATTCGAGCAATTGATGGCGTTCCGGTCAAAAGTTCTGATGATCTACTCAGTTATCTGGTATTCGAGACAGTACCAGGGCAAACGGTGGCGCTAACCATCCTGAGAAATGGGGAAGAAATCACATTACCATTGACATTAGGGGAACGGCCGTAATAAAATAGAACTAATCGTGAGCATCTTTAGCTTTTCCATGCGTTATCCATCTGGACTGCAAGGGGAGCATCCCGTCCTTGTTACCGTGTGGTATGCCGACTGGCGGTTAGAAAGAAAACGCGCCCCTGACACAAAAATGTACGTCGTGTCATTCCTCAACATTCCATTCCATTTTATTTTCCCAAAACCAGCATCGCTGCCTGCATGGTTGCCGGTTAAGATCAACTGGAGGAAAAATGATAGACCAAGCCCAATTAGAAAATTTGTGTTCATTTGAATCTGATGGTGAAAAAGTTATCTCTGTTTATCTGGATACGGACACCGCCAAGGAGTCTTCAGAGAGCATCAAATTACAACTCAAAGGGATGCTGCGCGATGCCCAATACCAATCTACCCCCGATGCGGAAAATATAGAACGTTATCTTGACCTGAGTTACGATTGGTCAACGCCGGGTGTGGCTCTTTTTAGCTGCGCGGCAGCGGGCTTTTTTCAGGCTTTTCCTACGGCCGTATCCTTCCGTAACCGGCTGCGCATTGGCCCCAAACCATACATCAAACCCCTGGCCCATCTGCTTGACTATTACGCCAATTACGGCGCTGTTCTGGTGGACAAGATAGGCGCTCGTTTCTTCAAATACCACCAGGGTGAGCTGCAAGCCACTGACGGTTACCTGGGTGAAGATATTCATAAACTGAAAGACGGCCGTGGCTCTTCGGCCGTGGGAATGCGCGGCGGTTTGGGCGGCGCCCGGCGGGAAGAGGAAGCGGCCAATCGCAATATGCGGGAAGCAGCGGCCGCGGCGACCAAATTCTTTAACAAATGGCCGGTGCGCCGTCTTTTTATTGGCGGCACGGCCGAGACGGTGGCTTCCTTCAGTGACCTGCTGCCCAAGCAGTTGCAAAGCTGTATTGCCGGCACATTCAGCCTGGATATGAATGCCGGTGAACATGAAGTGCGTAAGCAGGCCTTGCTCTTGCTGCAAGAGACAAATGCTAAACGAGAGGAAAAAATGGTTGAGTCTCTCATCAGCGCCCTCGGCCAAAATGGGAATGCGGTTGTGGGTTTGGATGAGACGTTGCAGGCAGTTAACCAACGGCGCGTGCAGACCTTGATTATCAGTGACGGTTTTCGCGCTCCCGGTTATTTTGACGAAAGCGCCGGATTTGTGGTGGCAAACCTGACCCAAAGCCCTTTGCCTGCGGATGAGTTGATGCCGGTTGATGACGTGGTGGATTTAGCCATGAATCTGACCATCAGCAATGGCGGCCATGCAGAAGTGGTCAGTGACAATGAGAATCTGGAGGAGTACGGCCGTATCGGCGCTCTTTTGCGTTATTAAGTAGAAATTGGAGATTGCCGGTAAGCTACAGGTCAGCAATCTCCATAAATTGACTACAGACAGTAAGAACCACAGGTTGAAACCAAAAAAATCTGTGGTTCTTGCTTATTTTACGCATCACGTTTTCACGCTATACTTCACGCTATGCGACGAATTATTCCCGTTTTTATGGTTTTGCTGATTCCCTGGCTGGCAGCCTGTAGTCTGTTAGGGCAAAGGGCAGAGGCGCCACCCAGCCCCACCGTGACAGCTACGGCCGTGCTTCCCCCCAATACCCCTGAACCAGTCGGCACTGTAGATTTAGGGCTGGCTGAACCCGTGACCCAAACCAGACCCACTCTCACAGTCTGGATTGCTCCTGACATATTGAACGCTTCGGAGATGGGTACGGCCGTCTTGCAGCAGCAGCTTAACCAATTCCAGGCCGATCACCCCGACATCAATCTGATAGTAGAACCCAAAGCCGTCAACGGCCAGGGCAGCATCCTCAACTACTTGCGCACCGGCCGTAACGTAGCTCCTGTCATACTGCCCGATCTCATCACCCTGCCCACCGATCAACTGGACATCGCCCTAAACGAAGAACTCATCACCTCCTTAAACGGTTTGATTGATACGGAATTATTAGGCGATCTTTATCCAGCCGGGCTGTCTCTGGCCCTGGCTGAAGATCAGGTACGCGGGTTTCCTTTTGTTTTAACTGACATGCCCCATTTGGCTTACAATACGGCCGTATATTCCGACACCATTCCTTTGCGTTGGGCCAATTTCATCCAAATTCCAGAACAAACCTTCGCTTTTCCGGCTAACGGCACGCCTGGAGCTACCCTCCTTTTGCAATTTTATCTGGCAGAAGGCGGTAGTTTGACAAATGAGGCCGGTCAGCCGGCGCTGGAAGTTGAGCCGCTGGCTGCTGCCCTGGAACGAATCGGTATGGGCCGGGAAAATGAGTTTGTCCTGGGGCAAAGCAGCACTTTAGGTACGCTGCCGGAAACGTGGCGGCTGCTGGAGAGCGGCGGCGCTACCTTTATCCAGACGTCTGCCGAGCAATATCTGCAAAACCGAAATGGCGAACTGCCGGTAGACTTCCACGCCATTCCCGGCCCGCAGCGTTCTTTGACGCCGCTGGTGCGCGGTTGGGCCTGGGCGATTAGCGCCACCGAGCCGGGCAAACAAACAATGGCCCTGGAACTGATGACGACGCTCATTGAAGCGGAAAATCTGGCGCAATGGAGTGAGGCTGCCGCCTTTTTACCGGCGCGCCGCAGTGCTTACGATTTCTGGCCGAGCCGGGACCCTTATGTGCCTTTTGCCCGGCGAGAACTAGCTCAAGCCCGGCCCCATCCGCTCGGCCCTAACAGCAAGATGATCATTGTGCTGGAAAATGCACTTTTTGACGTTATTTCCTTGAATAAAACCCCGCAAGAAGCGGCAGAAGAAGCAGTCGCAGCCTTGCAGGAATGAAAACGTAATGGCTGAAGCGTGTTACGTAACACGTCTCCAGTCATTACGTATCGGCCATGTCCCCGAAATTTTTGGATTACCCTGATCATGTGACAGCGTTGGTAAAAGCGGCGCTGGATGCGGCTGATCCGGCGCGGCTGGTAACGAATTGTTTGCAACGACACGGCCGTAGCCTGACCATTGGCGGCGCAGAGATTGATCTGGCAGACGGCCGTCTTTTCATCGTCAGTGTGGGTAAAGCCAGCGTCCCTATGACCTTGGCTGCCGTTGAGGTTTTGGGCGATTTGGTTTACCGGGGCGTCTGTGTCAGTAAAGCGTATGAGGGCAACTGGGATGAAGAAATCGCTGCCCATAATAGGCAGCCTGCCGCTTTTCCTCTTTATTTGGGGAACCATCCCGTTTCCGGGCCGGAGAGTGTGAGGGCGACAACGGCCGTAACTAATATGCTGGCTGAAACAGAAGAAAACGACCTGGTTATTTGCCTGATCTCCGGCGGCGCGTCCGCCTTGCTGACCCAGCCCCGCATCAGCCTGGCAGCGTGGCAGGCGTTGAACCGGGCGCTGCTAGCTTCCGGCTGCCCCATTGATGAGTTTAACGTTGTGCGCCGCCAACTGGACGAGGTGAAGGGGGGCGGGCTGGCCCGGCTGGCCGCTCCGGCCCCCGCCATCAGCCTGATTTTGAGTGACGTGGTGGGCAATCCGCTGCCGGCCATTGGCAGCGGCCCCACAGTATTGACGGATGAATCGCCGGCAGAAGCGTTGGCAGTGCTGCTACAGTATAGCCTTGAGGAACGGGTGGCTGCGGCCGTCTGGCAGGAGATCATCGCGGCGTTGGGCAAGGAACAGGGGGATGCGGCCGTGCCGCCCCGCAATCTTATCATCGGCGATGTGCGTACCGCCGCTATCGCGGTTGCCGCAGAAGCGCGGCTGCTCGGTTTTACCACGCAAATCCTGACGACGCATCTGGAAGGGGAAGCGCGGGAAGCCGGTCGTTTTGCTGCCGCCATTGCCCAAGATATGCGCCCCGGTCACTGCGTCATTTTAGGCGGCGAAACTACCGTCACTTTGCGCGGCGACGGCGTCGGTGGGCGCAATCTGGAAACGGCGTTGTCAGCGGCCATAGCCCTGGACGGCCGTCCTCGCACCGTCCTGTTTAGTCTGGCTACAGACGGGGATGACGGGCCAACAGGCGCGGCAGGGGCCGTGGTGACGGGAGAGACGGCACACTACGGCCGTACTCATCACCTGAACCCTCGCGCCTGTCTGGACAACAACGACAGCTACACGTTCTTTCGGGAATTGGATACGGCCGTAAACCAACCATCCCATCTCATCATCACCGGCCCTACGGGGACGAATGTGAATGACTTGATATGCGTTTTAACTTATGAACGGTAAACAGTGTGCAGTGTGCAGTGTGCAGTGTGCAGTGTGAACGACTACTGAAAACTGAAAACTGTCTACTGAAAACTAAGTAAAAAGGAGACCTATGACTATCAAATTCGGCACAGACGGCTGGCGCGCCGTCATTAGTGAGACTTTTACGTTTGCCAACTTACGGTTGGTGGCCCAGGCTATCGCCGATTTTATTTTGGAGGAAGACGGCCGTAATCCCAGCGTGATTATTGGTTTTGACACCCGTTT
>JALUPA010000705.1 GCA_027054335.1 Ardenticatenaceae bacterium | reverse complement strand
GTCAGGCTTTCCCGGACGACGTCGCCGTCCAGCCGTTCCAGTTTCAGGTTACGGCCGTCCAGTTGGCGCAGTAGTTCTAGGGCAATCGTCGTCTTGCCGGCGCCGGACAGTCCGGTCATCCAAATAACAAATCCTTGTTGTTCGTTCACTTATACCTCGATAATAGCAGGTGACAGTCACTTTTGAAGTACTGTCACCTCTTTTAATTTTCAAAATGATTGGGGCGAATAAACCCTTGTTCCGTCAGGCAACGCAAAATGTAGCGCGCATTTTCCTCGGCTGAATAACTAACCGTGTTAATCCGAATTTCCGGGTGGCGCGGCGGCTCGTAAGGGTCGTCAATGCCGGTAAAGCCGGTAATTTCCCCTTTGCGGGCTTTGGCGTAGAGGCCCTTGGTATCCCGCGCCTCGCACACTTCCAGCGGGGTGTCCACAAAGACCTCCAGGTAATGGCCGTCGTCTACCATGTTACGCACGTCGTTCCGGGTGGCCCGGTAAGGGGAAACAGCCGCGCACACTGCCAGCCCGCCGTGGCGCACAATTTCAGCAGCCACAAAGCCCATCCGCCGCACGTGATCGTCCCGGTCGGCCTTGCTGTAGCCCAGCCCTTCAGAGAAATGGGTGCGGACGACGTCGCCATCGAGCAGGGTCACTTGACGGCCGTGTTCCTGCAATAATGTCGTTAAAATAGCGGCCGTGGTGGATTTACCGGCATTGTGCAGGCCGGTAAACCAGATGCACACCCCCTGCTTATGGCGCGGCGGGTACGTTTCCGACAAAATTTCGGCGACCGGCCGGCGGGTAAACCAGGCCGGCAGAGATTTGCCGTTGTGCAGATATTCTTCCCGTACCTGGGTACCGGAGATAACGGCCGTGTTCATTTCCGGCGTAATTTTGCTGATTTCCTCATAGCGCCCCTCGTCCGGCAAATAGACCAGCATACGGAAAGGCACCACTTTGACGCCAATCTCCTTACTGAAACTTGCCACCAACTCCTGAGCGTCATACGGTCCGTAGAACGGCTTACCTTCCGAATCCTTGCCCGGCCCGGCGTGATCCCGGCCCACAATCAGGTGATTGGCCCCGTAATTACGCCGGATGATAGCGTGCCACAACGCTTCGCGCGGCCCGGCCATACGCATCGCCAGGGGCAGCAAGGAGAGCAAGACACGGTCTTTGTCGTAATAATTCTTGGCCAGGGCCATGTAGGTGCGCACACGGGTAAAGTAATCCACGTCGCCGGGGCGGGTCATGCCCACGACAGGGTGCAAAAGCAGGACGCCATCTTTTTCCTGGATGGCCCGTTTGGTCAACTCCTCGTGGACGCGGTGCATGGGGTTGCGTGTCTGGAAGGCGATGACGTTCTGGTGGCCGTATTGGGCCAATCTGGCCCTGGTTTCGGCCGGGGTCAGGCGCAGATTTTTGAAGTCGTAATGGACGGGCAGCTTCAACACACGCAGCGGCCCGGAGATATTGCGCCGGCCCCAGCGGTACATCTCCGCCACCAGGGGATGGCGGGCATCCCGCGAACCGAATGCTTTCAGAGCCACTTCGTCCCGATCCCATTCGTAGATTTCCTCAACGGTCATTATAGCCAGCAAATCATTCTGCGGGTCGCGCAGGGCAATGTCCTGGCCGATGGTTACGGTTACGTCGTCATCTATGGGCAGGGGGATGGGGATGGGGAAAACGCAGCCATTGGTCAGGCGCATGTTATCCAGCACGCTTTGATGATCGGCTGCGGACATGAAACGATCCAGCGGCGAAAAGGCCCCCACAGCCAACAGTTCCAGGTCGCATACAGCACGGCTGGTGAGGCGGATGGAGGGCAGCTGGTTGGCGTAGTGGGTCAGTTCGACCACTTCGTCTTCAGCTACCCGCAAATCTACCAGTGAGCCGCCATAGGGAGGAATAAGTCGGGTGATTTCTTTTACGGCTAACAATGTTTTCAACTCCTTAGAAATTGTTGGCGATTTGGCCAAATCGCCACCCGATTTACAAAATCGGGCTACAGCCAATGAAGTCTCATCAAAAAAGAGCCGTCCCAAAGCCGCGAATTGTAGCAAAAGGACAGCTCTTTTGTTTTGAAGGTAATGATGCGCTAATTATCATTTTCAGGCAAGGTTTTTTGCTGGGTTGAAGTTTAGTACGGCCGTCTTACGGCTGACGTTAAGCCTCCGTCTCCAAACAGGGGGTTCAACCCCTTGTCAATAGGACATAGGCGTTAAATTTACGGTATAAATGGGTGAAAAATACATAAAATCAAGCCCCAATCAGCGCGAAAACATCTGTTCTATAGCGAGCCGGCTATGATATTATGTATAATAGCTGTTATTGGTAAACATAAGGTGTGGAAAGAATATTATTTTTGGCGGGGATTCCGCCGAAAATAACGAGCCTACTGGTGTAGAGGGGGCTTTCCTGCAAAGAATTCTTTCCTCATACCACAGAACAAAAAGGAGGCATTATATGTTGAAGAATCACCCCTCAGAAAGTCAACGCGATCACTTTGAAGTTAATCAACCTGCCCCAACTTTGCCAAAGAACCTTTCCGGTCGCGTGCGTAAAGGAACGCTTTTCCTGGTCGTTTTGGCTTTGTTATTCCTGGGCATAGGCTCGGCCAGTTCCAGCGCTTCGACTATACCGACGATTTCCATTGTCAGTGTGGTACCGAATGAGTCTGTAACCATCATGACGCACAATTATCCGCCAGGGCAGATGTTCAATGTGCGCATGAATTATATGGGCACGTTGGGGCTGGGCGGGGTGTCTGTTGGTACGTTAAATTCCGGCGCGGGTGGTTCTGTGACAGCCACGTACCTCATTCCTGATTATTTGAAAGGCCAGGTGCAAATTGCTATTCGCGCAGACAGCAACCAGGGCTATTACAGCTTTAACTGGTTCTGGAACGATACCAGCGGCACAGGCGGCCCTGTGCCGGTACCGCCAATTTATATACCGCTTGGTTATGTCGGGATTCCCACGTTTAGTATTACGGCCGTAGTTCGGGACGACAACGTGACCATCACCACCAAAAACTTTCCGCCCAACCAGTTATTTGACGTCACGATTGGGCCGATGTACACGCAAGGTATTGGCGGTATCAAGGTGGGCGAGATTCCCTCCGGGGCCGGGGGAACGATTACGGCAACTTTCCCCATTCCCAATGAGCTAAAAGGCCAATCCCGTCTTTCCATCCGGGCGCAAACCCGGCACGCCAACCCATATTACGCCTATAACTGGTTCTGGAACAACACGACGGGCACGGGCGGGCAGCCGCCTAATGAACTGCCTGTAGAACCGCCGCCCGGTTACACTGGCATCCCCACTATCAAGATTTGTAAGGTGAATCAGGACAACAATGTGGAATTCCAGACGTACAATTACCCGCCAAGCAAAGATTTCACGGTACAGATGGGGCCGATGGGCGCTTTGGGTTATGGTACGGCCGTCGGTTCTTTCAATTCCGGTACCGGGGGCGCCTTCCGGCAAACCTTTAACATTCCCAGCAACCTGTACGGTCTGAATCAGATTTCTATCCGGGCCGACGGAACGCCATATTACAGTTATAACTGGTTCTGGAATACCACCACGACGGTGGACTTCTGCAACTGATTAACGCCACAGAAATTAGTTCAATCTTGAATCTTAAAGATCGAACCAATCTGAAGGGCAACACCCCTGATGACCAATCATCAGGGGTGTTTTTTATAACTGTTCTGCTGTCTGCCGGTTTGCAACGATTTGCTTTTGCCTGCGTAGTGGGGATAAGAAATGGCAAGTGACTAACTTGAGATATTTCCCGGAAACTCCGAGTTTCCGGGAAAATGAATTGGGAGCGATATGATGGATGACCAGACAGTATTGAAGGTTGAAATTCCGGTGGAAGATGAGACGGTGTACCGGCCGGAAACGACGAAACCGGGCGTGAATGAACAGATCAACCGGACGAAACAGCAGGTGTCAGCCACGGCCGTAAACCTGTGGCAAAGTGAATCACGCCAAAAAGCCTCCCGTAAATTGGGCCGGGCGGTTAACGCCGCAACGGTAAAAACCGGCCTGTTTATTCAGCAAAAAGTGGCGGAAGTGGCGACCAAAGGGGTGCGGCGGGAAGCGACCGCTATCCAAAGCCGCGTACAGGAAACGGACTGGTCCGCCGCACTGCGTAATAGCGCCAGCAGCAGCCTGCGTTGGGTCAGCCAGCGGGCAGCCCAATGGGCCGACCGCACGGCCGTCAACAATCCAGACGAAGAATCTACCAAAAACTAACGCCCATCTCCGTGACAAGAATAATCAAAATAGCGTTATGTAAACTTCTGGGCACTGCTTAACGCTGATCTACGCAGATTAAAGGTATCTTCTCAAAAACCTGGGAAAGATCGGGCCGGTCTGGAGACCGGCTACAGCCCCGAAACATTGAGATGATACTTGGAGACAAACATTTATGGACATGGTAATAGATTTTCCCGGCGGCTTGCGCGTAGACGCGCGCTTTGGCCCCTACACAATTCCCACCGACCAGCCCCCGCCCTACGGCGCCGGCTCGGCCGCAACCCCATTTGCCACCTTCCTGGCTTCCATCGGCACTTGCGCCGGTATTTACGTTCTGAGCTTCTGCCGGCAGCGCGGCATTTCCACTGAAGGCATCCGCCTGGTGCAGCGCCTGGAAGTGAACCCGGTGACCGGCCTGATCAGCAAAGTACTGCTGGACATCCAACTGCCACCCTCCTTTCCGGAGAAGTACAAGAGTGCCGTCATCCGCTCGGCCGACCAATGCGCCGTCAAGAAACATTTTGAACACCCGCCGCAGTTCGAGATTTTCACCAGCGTTACGCCGGAAACAGAAACCGATTTGAGCCTGGAACTGGCTGCCGCCGACTAACTTTTTGCGGTTTAGAGGAGATTGGCGGGCTTGTCCTGAGCTTGCCGAAGGATTGAAAGATTGGAGATTGCCTCCAATCTTTTTTTATGCCATGAGCGTCCGCCCGACGATTATGAAAGTTCAAATGCTGCCCGCGCGAACATCTGGCATTATTCTGTACGTTTTAGTATAATAAATACTATATATATTTTTGTTAACTATGTTTGATAAAAGCGAGGTTTTGCGATGTTAAAAGTCTCCCTTGACCAAATCATCCCGGTCACTCAGGCGCGCAGCCGGTTGAGCGAATTGATAGAAAAAACATATAATAACCATTTTTGGGTGTTGACCAAAGGCGGCAAGCCCCGCGCCGCTTTGGTAGATGTTGACTATCTTGATCAATTGATACGCCGGGCCGCATTTAATGATTTGGCCGCTCAATCCCGCGCTGCATTCGATGATTATCTGCGCCGCCGGGGATTTGATCCCGACACAATTAGCGAACAGGAAGCGGAGGCCATCCTTCAGGAAGATTAGCTATGCCGGTTGCACCCCGTGTAGTTTTAGATACGAATGTATGGATTAGCGGCATTTTCTTCCGGAAGGGCGTGCCGGCCCGATTGCTGGATTCCTGGATTGACGGCCGTTTTCAAATCATCATCACCGCATCTATTTTGTCTGAATTGGCCGAGCAATTACGCAAAAAAACAGAACGTTTTGGCGCATCGCCGAAACTGGCTGACCAATGGCTGGGGTACATTGACATGTATGCCGAATTTGTATTGGCGCAAAATCTCGCGGCTGACGTATGCCGCGACCCCAAAGATGACCAATTTTTAGACGCGGTTGTGAGCGGCGCGGCCGCCTGCCTGGTTACTGGCGATAAAGATTTGCTCGTTTTGCAATCGTTTCAGAACATTCCCATCATCACGCCGCGGGAATTTGCCAATACGTTGGGCATAGTTTGAGAGAAAATTTATGGATTTGTTTGCCCACGGCCGTACCCAACAAATCGCCCAGGAATCCCCCCTCGCCAACCGGATGCGGCCGCGCACGCTGGACGAATTTGTGGGGCAGGCGCATATCATCGGGCCGGGGCGGCTGCTGCGCCGCTCAATTCAGGCGGATCAGCTTTCCTCGCTCATTTTCTACGGGCCGCCGGGGACGGGGAAAACCACGCTGGCCATGGTCATTGCCAACAGCACCCAGAGCCACTTTATCACCATCAACGCTGTTTTGGCCGGCGTCAAGCAGATTCGGGAAGCGATTGCCACGGCCGTAGAGCGGCGCAACATGTACGGCCAGCGCACGACCCTCTTTGTGGATGAAGTGCATCGCTGGAACAAAGCCCAGCAGGATGCCCTTCTGCCCCACGTGGAAAACGGCGCCATTATCCTGATTGGGGCCACTACGGAAAACCCCTATTTTGAAGTGAACAAGGCGCTGGTCAGCCGCAGCCGCATCTTCCAGTTGAAGCCGCTCACCCAGGACGATTTGCGGGCCATTGCCTGGCAGGCTTTGCAGGATGAGGAGAGGGGATACGGCCGTCTCAACGTGCAAATTGACGACGACGCCTTGGATCACCTGGTCAACGTGGCTAACGGGGACGCGCGGGGCGTGCTGAACGCCCTGGAACTGGCCGTGGAAACCACACCGCCGGACGAAAACGGCGTCATCCACGTCACCCTACCCATCGCCGAAGAATCCATCCAGCGCCGCGCCGTCCTCTACGATAAGGAAGGGGACGTCCATTACGACACTATCTCCGCCTTCATCAAATCCCTGCGCGGTTCTGACCCGGACGCGGCCCTGTACTGGATGGCGAAAATGGTCTACGCTGGCGAAGACCCCCGTTTTATCTTCCGGCGCATGGCCATTCTGGCCGGGGAAGACGTGGGGATGGCCGATCCCAACGCGATGCAGGTGGTGATTAGCTGCTGGCAGGCGTTTGAGCGGATTGGGCTGCCGGAAGGCCGCTTCCATCTGGCCCAAGCGGCGCTCTATCTGGCAACCTGTCCCAAATCCAACACCGCGTTCGCCTTTTTTGACGCCCTGGATGCGGTAGCCAAAGAGCAGGAAGCGGCTGTGCCCAATCATTTGAAGGATGGCAGCCGGGACAGCGAGGGGTTTGGGCACGGCAAAGGCTATATGTACCCGCACGCTTACCGGGATCATTGGGTGGCGCAGCAATATCTGCCGGACGCGCTGCAAGGCAAGTTGTTTTATCAGCCGTCTGACCAGGGGTATGAGCGGCAGATTGGGGAGCAGGTGGCCCGGCGGCGAGAGGCGCAGTTGGCAGCCATGTTGGAGATTGGAGATTGGGGATTGGAGATTGGCGAGACGTTGACGACGGGGCCGGTGGATAAGGCGCGGGATGCCTGGCTGCAAAGGACAATTTCACGGGCGGGACAGAATCTGGCGGGGCAGCGGGACAAGTTGTTTGAGTTGACCGGTGTACAACGGCATCATTTAGTTCTGGACGTGAACGCCGGCAGCGGTTTGCTGACGTGGGAAGCGGTACGGCAGGCTCCGGAAGGTGGCGTTTGGGCTTTAACCGCTGACCAGCAGGCTGGTGAAGCGCTGCGCCAGATGGCGGAACGACTGCCGGAACTGGAACGGCCGTCTATCCTCATCGGCTCACTCTCAGAATTGGACTACCTGCTGGAACTCCGCGGTGAAACCGACCTGCAATTTGACCGCATCCTCGGCCGCAACCCAATTACCAGTTACCAATTACCAATTACCCAATTACTCACCCTTCTGA
>JALUPA010000704.1 GCA_027054335.1 Ardenticatenaceae bacterium | reverse complement strand
TTTATCCCCTTCCCGCTGCAAAAATGTCTTGACTTTTTGAGGCGTAATTTTGCCGGTGTAAATCCCTTCGTAAAAGCGGATGATGTGGGGATTGGCGTCGTTGAGGATGGCGCGCTGCGGCCGTACATTGAACAGGACGACGCCGGAACCGAGGAATGGCTCTACCCAACGGCCGTTCCCCTCCCAGCGGATATTTTCCATGATGAAGGGAACCAGTTTGGTTTTGATTCCCTGGCATTTGATCGGCGGCACAATAACGTTGTCCGGCGTGCGCGGTAATTTCATGGGGTTAATCCTCTGTAGGCCAGATAACTTTGCAGATTGGTATACGGCCGTTGCGGTAAATCGGCCGCCCGCGCCATGTCTTTGGTCAGGTAAAACATCCAGTAATCGTCAAAAACATCTTCACCCAGTTGGGAAAATGGCCCTTGCCCGTGAATCAGCGCCTCAATATTGGTAACGGCTCCGATATTTTTGGTATTGCCGCTGCCGGGGCGGTCAGAAGCGATGCAATATTTTTCCTGGGTAAAAAATTGAAAATCGGCGATCACGGATGTGATGCGTTCCAGTTCTTCCAACCGGTGAACCTGCCGCTCGTCAATATCTTCCACTTTTGAGTAGATGATGCCCAGCACAAAATGGCCGGCGTAACGGCCGTAGGGAAAAGAACAGTTTTTGCTGCTCTCCCTGTGGCGAAAATACCCTGTAAACGCCCCCAATGTCATCCCATTTACCCTTTGTTGGTTGATGCGGTAAGTAGTTTTCAAATCCAGAGCAAACAGATTGTCTTCCTCGTCAATAAATGTGATGTCCGGGTAAAAATTCTGCTGTTCCGTCAGGTGCATTTTCAACTGGTAGGTTCGGGCAAACCGCGCCAGTTCGGGGAACAAGAGCAATTCCATGATTTTGGATATAACTTTCGTATCGGTCGAAATTGTGTAAATGTTTCGGGCGATGTCAATAAAGCCTTTGACAACCCAATCCCCACGGCTCGTCGAAACTGCTTGGTTGAATTGGGTTGCTTCAGCTTGTAGTGCGCTTAAAAAATCAGCCTTGTTCATGGATTATTCCTGATTTCGCTTGTCATTTCCAGATACAGATAATCACTTCCAATTTTACCCCACAAAACAAAAAATCAGCGTCATCTGCGTTAATCTGCGTCCCATTTTAACTAAAAGCGCCACAGATCATAGGCTAGGAATTGCTGAAAATCCTGGATTTCCTGGTTGAGGCGCGGATTGGTTATCATTTCGGGGCGGGGGTCTACGTAGTACACACCATTCATGCGTGTTAAGGCCATTGTATAGCCTAAAAAGTGGTTGGTTTTGAAAGTGGAATTGATACCAAAAATACTGTTGGCTCGTTTGGCGCGTTGCACGTCGTGCAAGAAGATAGCAATTACTGGAACATCGCGCCCCAAAAGTTTGTTGAGGAGATATTTGTCCAGAAAAATTTTATCAATCCGGTCTTTACTCGTTGTTTTGACGGAACCTATAATTTCATCAGGATGAATGAACTGACTTTCGGATGCGATAACAACGCTTTGTCTGGAAAAAACCAGATCAAGTTGGTAGGACATGGAGTAGTCAGGGTATTCCGGTATGGGGACGTTGATTGTGCGTGATTCACAGCTAAACCCGACTGATTGGATGAGCAATTTAACCAAGTTTTCAAATAACTGGCCGATTCGTTTACGGGATTGGTTGGGGTTGAGGAAAGAGTCGCCGATACAGCCAATGCTTTGCTGTATGGTGTAAACTACTTTGTTGACGGCATTGCTTTCCAGATATTTCTGGATAGGTGGTTTTTCAACGGCCGTTTCTCCCAGTCGCCGCAAATCATCCAGAAAAGTTGCAAATTGTTCAAATGCAGTTTCAAAAGCGGTCGAGGATTCAATAAACAAATCAGAATTGAGCGGACGGGTAATTTTATGTCCGTATTGTTCGCCGTACTGGAAGAAAATGTAGCGGTGATCGTTGGGGGCGATGATGCGAGTCGGCTGCGACTGTTCCAGCAAAGTTAAAAATGTGTGACCGATTAGCTGATAATCTGTCAAATCGGTAAAAGCTGATTTGTCTTGCACACTGGCTTGTAATTCCAATAAAGATGTAGTCTTCATCGAATTGATTTTCTCCGTTTGGCGTTTGCCAAATCAAATTCAATCCACTTTTCTACCGGCCAATCTTTGACCATTTCAATGCGTTGTATAGCCCAACGGCCGTATTCCTCAGACAGATCGCAGCCCATCCACTTCCTTTTTAACTGTTCGGCAACGACGGCCGTTGTGCCCGATCCCAAAAACGGGTCAATCACCAGGTCGCCTTCATTGGAAGAAGCCAGAACCAGCTTGCGAAACAATTCCTCCGGCTTTTGCGTTGGGTGAGGTGTAGATTCGTTCATCCCGTTACAGGTCGTGGGAATTTCAATCACGTCGCGGGGTTTGGCCCCTTTGGGATTCGGCCGCCAGGTGTACGATTTCCCCTTGCCGTATTGACTGGTTTCCGCCTGTGGGTGTTCCGGATATTTCGTTGTGTGATCGCTGTAAGGGATACGCACATCGTCTACGTTAAACGTGAACTCCTTGCTTTTTCGGAAGTGCAGGATGCTTTCATGGGAGCGGCCCCAATCATTGCGTAAATTAGCCTTGTTCTTGTAATGCCAGACCAGCCAGCGGCAGCCGGCAAAGTATTGCAGCGCAGGTAATTTGATGTCGGCCAGAATTTCGGAAAAGCCGCACACGTACAAAGTTCCTGTTGACGTTAATACCCGCGCCGCTTCTTTAATCCAGTTAAGCGACCAGTCTACGTAAGCCTGCTGTGATGCAAACGTGTCCCATTCCGCTTTTTTAATGTTGTATGGCGGGTCAGCAATGATTAAATCCACACTTTTTTCCGGTAATGAAGTCAGCCAGCGAATCGAATCTCCAATGTAAATGGCCCCATTCGGGTGTTGGTAGAATAGATATGGCTCTGTCTTGTCTGGAACGCTGGCCTCAATGATTTGTCCCTTTGCCAGTTCTTCCGCAGAAAATAGGGAGAGCTGTCCCTGTTCCTGATATTTGGGCGGCGGTTCTTTGAGTGCTTTGCGTAAATGGTCGTCGAATTTTTCTGTATTTTCCATTATGTAAATAGTGGCTCCATTGCCACCTGCCCTATCTGGGCTTCAATTTCTGCCTGGGACACGGCCGTATCCCATCTATCAGCCGCATCCAGCACTTTAGGCAGCAGAGTCGTGTCCCCTACCGTGTTCAGGAAGACGCCAGGGCGGCTGAGGACCCAATGCACAGCCAGATCAATCTCTGCCTGGTTGGTGAACGGTTCGTACCAGGTGGTTTGGGTTTGCGGTTTGTCCCCCCAGGGGCCGCGGGCCAGGGATTTGATTGTCTGGATGGCAACATTACGCTGCTGGCAGACGGCCGTTAACCGCTCAAACCCATCCGCATACCGGGGATTCTGCATCATCGTAAAGTTGTAAGGCAGGAGAACCGAGTCAAAATCAAACCGTTCCAGACTTTTCAGGTGCATCTCTGCCACATTCACACCATGCCCCGTCACCCCCAAAAAGCGAGTCAAACCCTGTTCGCGGGCTTCAATAAACGCTTCCAACACGCCGCCTGGCCCCATGGCTGTTTCCCATTCCTCCGGGTCCACTAACAAGTGCATCTGCCACAAATCCACGTGATCTGTCTGCAACTTGTCCAGAGAGCGGTACAGTTCTTCCTTGGCCGCCTGGTATGTGCGTTCTTCCGTTTTTGTCGCCAGGAAAAACTGGTCGCGGTAACGCTTCATCCAGGGGCCGATGCGCCGTTCCGCCTCGCCGTAGGAAGCGGCCGTATCAATGTGGTTGACGCCGTACGCAAACAACACGTCCAGCGTCCGATCTGCCTCATCCTGGCTGACATTCCATAACGCCGCCGCGCCAAACAATGTGTGGCTGCTTTCGTGTCCGGTTCTGCCGAATAATAATTTGGGGATCATGGTTTTTTACCTCATGTGGTTGTTTTGTTATTTTTAGGACGCTGATTAACGCGGATGACGCTGATTTTTATTGTTTGGGAATGAGATGTTTCGGCAAATTGGGTTTGTTGTGATTGGAGAAGACTTTTCGGGTATGTTTGGGGTGGGGGCCGAAATTGAATAGGAGGCCAACTTCGTAAGGGGTTGCTTTTAAGTAATTCAAAAGCTGCGCCTTATGGATTGGCGTTATGGCGCGGGCTGCCTTGAGTTCAAGAAGAATCAAATCGTTTATCACCATGTCAGCCAGGTATTCGCCAATTAACTGCTGACGGTAATGGATGCGGATTTGTTTTTGCTGTTCGACAACAAATCCCCTGGCCCGCAGTTCGATGGAAAATGCATTTTCATAGACTTTTTCTAAAAACCCGTAGCCCAGAGCATTGTAAACGTCATAAAATGCCCCAATGATTTTGTCCGTAATTTCCGAATGTAAATAATCACTCATCATCTTCTCCGTAAACAAAAATCAGCGTCATCAGCGTTAATCAGCGTCCAAAATCGAGGCCAGCATCCAGTTATTTACCTCATAACAATTCGCCCCCAGGTAGATAAATTCATCCACGCCGGCCGCTTGGTACAACGCCTCATGTTCGCCGGGGCGGCCGGCCAGCAGCACGGCCGTATCCTCCCCCAACTTTTCCTTCACTGCCCGCGCCAGCGACGGCACAATTTCCGGGTAAACCTCATCCGCGGCGCAAATGACTACAGCTGCCGGTTCCACTGCCTGCGCGGCGGCTACGGCCGTATCCCCGTCGTCAAATCCATCCGAATACACAATCTCAAAGCCGCCCGGCTCAAAAAAACTGCGGGCAAAGTCGGCGCGGGGCTTGAATTGGCGCAGCGGCCCCATATTGGCCAGAAAGAGGCGCGGGCGACGGCCGTACTTCTCCTCATACGCTTCCGCCAGACGACGCAATTCCTCAAACGGCGCGGCGCGGCGATGCAGAGTAACGGGCTGGATAGACGGCCGTTCCCCGTCATTGATACGCAGCGTGCGGGTGATTTCGTTCAGAGTGGCCCCGGATTGGGCGGCCGCAATAGCCGTTTCCACCATTTCTTCCGGCGGGGCGTCCAGCATCCGGTTCAACATTTGCAGCACGGCCGTATGCGCCAGCGGATCATCGTCGTGCGTGCGGTAATTTTCAATTTGTTGGGTGCGTTGTTGGTGAACGGCCGTAAAATCCACCGCCGTATTTTCCAGCAAAACTTCTTCGGTATTGGCGTACAAATTCGTCCCCACCAACACATCTTTTCGCGCAGCCAGTTTATCAACTTGCGATTTGCTTTCCTCCGCAATCAACTCCTGGGGAAAACCGGCTTGCAGCGCCGCCAGCATCCCGCCCCGCCTTTCCACTTCCTGGAACAAGGCCCAGGCGCGGTGGGCCAGTTCGTTTGTCAGATACTCGATGTAATACGCCCCGCCGGCCGGGTCCAGCAGGCGGGTCAGATACGCTTCCTCTTGCAAGATAATTTGCACATTGCGGGCAATGCGCCGGGAAAACTCATCCGGCGGCCGGATTACCTCGTCAAACGGAGCTACGCTGATGCTGTCTGCTCCGCCTAACGCCGCCGCCAACGCCTCGGTGGTCACGCGCAGCATGTTGACGTAAGGATCGGTGACCGTTTTGTTGATGACGGCCGTTCTCACGTGCAGTTTCATCTTTTGCGCCGCCTCGTCCCCGCCAAACGCCGCCACAATCTGGCTCCACAAAAGCCGCGCCGCCCGCAGCTTGGCAATCTCTCCAAAAAAGTCACCGCTGACGGCAAAATGGAACATCATGCGCCGGGCGGTCACGTTGGCGTCCCGGCCGCGCTCGCCCATCGCCCGCAGGTACGCCGCGCCATTGCCCAGGGTGAAGGCCAGTTCCTGCACCGCGTTGGCCCCGCTGTTGTGGTACGGGTAACTGTGCAGGCCGATGGTGTGCAGGCGGGGGGCGTGTTTTTCCGCCCAGAGCAGCAGCCGGGCCATTTCGTCATACGCCTGGTTGAGAGAAAGGGGCAGTGTCCCTTCGTGCGTTAACACGCCCAGCGGGTCGTTTTCCAGGCAGCCTTGCAGTTGGGCTGCGTCTTTCCCCTGCCGCTGCATCCAGGCCGCCAGCAGGGCCAGCAGGGGCAGCGCTGCCGTCCCCACGCGCATGTAGATGGGCAGCCGAGCCAAATCTACGCCGCGTAGCGCCGTCGCCATGTCTTCAATTGTGGCCAGGGAGACGCCGCGCCAGCCCACTTTTCCCGTCTGGGCCTGATCCGGGTCCAGCCCGGCCCGGGTGGGGGGATCGAGACGCAGGTTGACGGCCGTCTGCCCCCGTTCCAAATCATAGCGCAGCGCCCGGTTGAACTGTTCGGCCGTCGGGTAGGCCAATTCCTGCGCTACCAGCCACGGCCGTACCAGGTAGCCGTCCGGTTCCACGCCGCGCACAAAAGGAGTGCGGCCGGGGATGGTGTGGGGATGAGTGTAGACGGCCGTATCCGCCCGCGTGTACAACGGCTTGATTTCAATGCTCTCGTCGTTGAGGCGCGTCAGCCGTTCCAGTGGCTTCCCTTTCAGCGATTTAATGGCGGCGGCGGCCCATTCTTCATACGTCGGGCTGCTGAATTCGGCAAATAAAGACGTCTCTTCTTTGGAGGCTGATTGGCTGGGCATAAAGCTTTCTCCATTCCGATACCTCCGAGGTTTTGGAAACCTCGGAGGTATGATTACGAGGTATGATTGCTTGTCTTGAATGGTACACGTCTCCCTAATGGCTGTCCAGTTGTTTGCATTCCGAAAAACAGGCCGGATTTTGTACGCATCCCCCAAAAATTCACGCAATCGTTAGTAGCAGTGCAAGCCAACCGTACTATAATGTAGAGATAATGTGACGGTATGGTATAAACAGGATAGAGGCAACGGCCGTCACCGCTAACACTTGGAGGGATAATTACATGATCGGCCAGACAGTTGGTAATTATCGTATTGTTGAACAAATCGGACTGGGTGGCATGGCGACCGTTTACAAGGCATATGATCCGGACACCGACCGGTACGTTGCCTTGAAGATACTCCCCCAGCAATTTTCTCACGATCCCCAATTTCGCCAGCGTTTTCAACGAGAAGCCAAAGCTATTGCCAAACTGGAACACATCCACATTTTGCCCATTTTTGCTTATGGCGAGGATAATGGCATTGCTTACATGGCGATGCGCTATTTGCCAGCGGGCACGCTCACTGACCGCATTGCCCAAAGCCCACTTCCTTTTGATGAAGCCAGCCGCATCCTCAACCAATTGGCCGGCGCGTTGGACCACGCCCACGCGCATGGTATTTTGCACCGGGATATGAAGCCCAGTAACGTGTTGCTGGATGAGTCCGGCAATGCTTATCTGATGGATTTCGGCATCGCCAAAATTGTGGAGGCGACGATTGACCTGACAGGCGACCGGCTGTTGGGTACGCCGGCTTACATGAGCCCGGAGCAGTGTAAAGGGGAGACAGTGACGGCCGCTGCCGATATTTACTCATTGGGCATCATTTTGTACGAGATGGTGACGGGGCGACGGCCGTTTCACGCCGAAACACCCGTAGCCGTCATCTTGCAGCAGCTAAACGACCCCCTGCCGCCGCCCCACAAC
>JALUPA010000703.1 GCA_027054335.1 Ardenticatenaceae bacterium | reverse complement strand
CGGGGATACTGCGTCAGCACAGTGGGAATTGATGAAGAACGGATTCGCCAGTATGTAAAGTGGCAAGAGAAGCAGGAAAAGCAACTCGAAGCCATCCAAGGTAAGTTGTTCGATTAGTAACGGTGAGATCGCACCTTCTAGGTGCAACGCTACAAGCCACCACCTTTGGTGGTGGTAATTGACTTTTGGTTCATCGGAGTGATATGCTTTCCAGAATACGGCCGTTCATCGTCTCTTTTCTCTTATTGTCTACCACCCTTTTGCTTATGGGGCTGGCTTTGCAGGAGCAGCAGCCCGTCAGCCCGCCTCCTTCACAAGCCCAGGCCAAGGCAGATTTAAGCGACAGCCCGGCTTATGGCGTCAACTTTATCAGTTGGGCCAAAGGGCTGACGCCGGTGAGCAATCAGCGGTACGCCAACGGCCGGGCCACTGGCGCGCTTTGGAACCGCTGGCCCATGTATTGGACAAATATCGAGCAAAGCGCAGGCAATTTTAGCTGGGCGTACCAGGACGTAGCGGTGGAGAATGACGTTGCCCAGGGTTTTCAGATTGACGCCATTTTGCTGGGGACGCCCTCCTTTTACACCACCAGCCCGGCAGCGGTAGATTTTACACCTGTGCCGGGCAGCATTCTGGCAATCAATGACATTCAGGCAGCCACGCCGCAGGGGTTGTACGAGCCGGTTTTTGCCGACGGGACGGATACGCCGGGCGCGGGCAAGGTGATTAACCAGAATAACCGGTGGGCGCGTTTTGTATATACGGCCGTTAACCGCTACAAACCAGGCGGCCTTCTGGCGCAGCAAAACGGCTGGACAAACGGCGAGGGCGTCACCCATTGGGAGATATGGAACGAGCCGGACTTATTCCAGTTTTGGGATGGCACAGTGGAAGATTACGCCCGCTTACTCAAAGTAGGCTGGCTGGCGGCCAAACAGGCCGATCCCAATGCCCAAATTATCTTCGGCGGGGTGGCCAACACCACAGATACCACCGTGGGCGTTCCTGACTTTTACAACCGGGTGATGGGGTTATACGACGCAGACCCGGCTGCGCCCACTTATGACTATTACCACGACATTTTTGCCACGCACAATTATTTATACGCCTGGCGTTCCTGGCTGTACGTGTGGCGCGCCGGCCGCACTCAAAGCGCCCGCAATCTGGAAAAACCGATCTGGCTAAACGAATCCGGCGTGCCGGTGTGGGACGATTATCCCGGCCCCGTCTGCGAACCCAACAGCCCGTACCGGGCCACGGTGAGCGAACAGGCAGATTTCATCATCCAGTCGGCTTTTTTTGCCACGTATGCCGGGGCGGACAATCTCTTTTTCTTCCAGTTGTACGACGATTGCGGCAACCAGCCGGGCGGCACAAATCACGCCTACTACCCGCCGTCTGCCTGCACAGGCGATCCGGCGGTTGATCCGGGCGGGGACGCTTTTGGCCTGTTCCGCAACCCGAATGATCCGGCGCAGACGGGCTGTTACTGGGATTCGCCGCAGCCGGAGACGCCGCGGGCCGGGTTGGCGGCGTTTCAGGTGTTGTCTACTTACTTGACGGGGGTGGAACCGTTGTGGCGGCAGCGGCCTAATAATAACGCGCAGGAATGGATTGCTTTTTATCAACCAGGTACGCAGTCGCGGGTGCTGGGGGTGTGGTCGCGGGTCGGGTCTGTGGAAACGGCCGTTATCACCGCCACCAGTTCAGCCAACACAGCTACACTTATCGGCCCGGACAATAACCCGCAGTTGATTACGGCCGTGAACGGCGTCTATACCATCACTCTGCCGGCTGCCACCAACCACAATGCCTTGTGGGACCCTACGCTGTATCCAATTGAGGGACGGCCGTCTATCCTCATCGAGCAGGACGACATGCCGCCCACAGTCAGCCTGACCGCGCCGCCAATCGCTTTTACGCAGATAGATTTAAGCTGGTCGGGCAAGGATATGGGCAGCGGCATGGCGTCGTATGATTTGATGGTGGCGGTGGATGACGGGATTCCCACACCGCTGTTGGTGGCGACAACGGCCGTTACTACAACCTATCCGGCTGAATTAGAGCGTAGTTACCGGTTCAGTTTGCGGGGGCGGGACAAGGCGGGGAATGAGAGTGAGTTTACGGCCGTGACTGTCATCACACGCGACTTACCGGAGAAAACCTATTTGCCGGTCGTCTTAAAGCCATAATGCCAATATTTAGCGATTCGATTACATTGAACATTGGTAATTCAGGTGGACACAGAGTACACAGAGGCGGCACAGAGAATGCAGAAAACTATTTTACTGCTTCCAGCACCAAATCATTGCACTTCTGGTAAACTGGCTCTGCATCAACGGCTACTTCTTG
>JALUPA010000702.1 GCA_027054335.1 Ardenticatenaceae bacterium | reverse complement strand
TGCGGCCAGGTGAGCCAGCAAAACTTGTTGCCGCCGGCGTTGGTGATATTCCAACCCCAGGACAACAGATAACGGGTGTGACGAAAATCGGGGTGCATGACGCCATGCAGGCCAATGGTGTACTCCAAGGCGCGATAACCGACGTCGGAGCAGTAGGCGCCGTGCCCCATTTTGGTGGCCCCGGTGGTTTTCACAAAGGCGGTGTCGTAAAATTTTTTGGCTTTACTGCGCCCTTTTTGCCAGATGAGGAGGCGGGGGTCCCGCTCCCGCACCTCGTTCATCTTGTCGGCCGTCAGGGTCAGGGCTTCGTCCCAGGAAATCTGTTTCCAGGTTCCCGGTACGCCTTTTTCATTGGTACGCAGCAATGGTGTTTTAACCCGGTTGGGATCGTAGAGAGCGGTGAGCTGCCCGGCGCCTTTGGGGCAAAGGGTACCGACGTTGCGCGGGTGGTTGGGGTCGCCTTCTAATTTGATCACCCGGCCGTTAACAACGCGGGCCTTGAGACCACAATCTTGCTTGCCAATCCAACAGGTGGTGGGAATCCACTGTTCCCCGGTGGGCTGGTTTGTTGCAGATACGGGTATAAGAGTTGTCAGGTTATCACCCAGGGCGCGTTTGGCCAGCAATAAACCGCCCGCCCCGGCTGAACCCTTGATGAATGCTCTCCGTGTTACGTTCATAAATACCTCTCCTCATGTGATATGTAGTTATGGGAACATCCCCTTGACAATAATTTGAATCTCTGCCGACAATTTGGATATGGCTGTGATTACTGATTTGTAAAATTCTGTTTGGCAGGTTCGTAGCGGCTAGCTTGCTTTTTTTGTGGAGATTGATTTATTTTGCTATTTGACATTTCATCGTGCTATTTTTCACAAACACTTACGGAGAGTATAATGGAAGTAAAATCGGGGGTAATGCGCCAAATGGCCTATCACATAAAAGAGATGACATTTATCATATGCCGAAATATGACGACTGTATATGAAGGAAATGACATTTGTCATGTGCCGGGGGTTGACGGCCGTATCCCCTTTGGTAAAAAATCCGCCGAATAGGCGAGTCCACTGAAAAAACCCGGTTTCTTGTCAGAATTCCCGTTGGTCACTCGACTGTAGAAACCGGGTTTTTTGTTTGAACTGACGTGAGCCGCTAACCACTAATAATATTTGAGGAAATAGTGCAAACGGCAAAAAGCTTTGGTCACTTAAGGCTTTGGATGTTGTCCCGTGTGCTGCATCAGCCGTTGTTCCGGCATCTACTGCGCCTGGAAATAGCTGATGACCGCATCCGTTTATTTACTGTAACCATACAGTTGTCAGAGGTGACAGTCACTTGCAAACGTTGTAATTTTGCCTGACGCCTCTGGTGAAAGTGACTATCACCTGTATAGTTACTCTTTACTTAAACCGCAGCAGACGCAGGGCATTGAGAACAACCACGATGGTACTGCCTTCGTGAACCACTACCGTGCCACTGAGGGCGATGGATTGCGTCAGGGCGGCTACAATTAACAGGGCAATAATGCCCAGCGAGAAGGCCAGGTTTTGCTTGATGATGCGGCGGCTGGCCCGGCTGAGGCCGACGGCAAAGGGGAGTTTGCTCAGGTCGTCGGCCATCAGAGCAATGTCGGCTGTTTCCAGGGCTACGGCCGTGCCCGCGCCGCCCATAGCAATGCCTACCGTGGCTGTGGCCAGGGCCGGGGCGTCATTCACACCGTCACCGGTCATGGCTACGGCTCCGTAGGCTTCTTTCAGCTTATTAATGGTCAGCAGCTTGTCTTCCGGCAGTAAATCTGCTTCTACGTCGGTCACGCCGACCTGTTGGGCGATTTGTTGGGCTACCTTGGCGTTGTCGCCGGTGAGCATAATCAGCTTCTCGATGCCCAAATCCAGCAACTGCCGCAGGGTGTTTTTGACGCCGGGGCGGGCGGTGTCGGCCAGAGCCAATACGCCCAGGAAACGGCCGTCGTGACTGACGGCCATGGTTGTTTTGCCCGCCTCTTCCAGTTGGGCGACAGTTTGTTCCACGCCTTCATCCAGTGTGTACCAATCCGTCTCCCGGAACAGTTTGAGGGAGCCGATGAGAACCGGCTGCCCGTCAATCATACTGATGACGCCCCGCCCGGCTACATTTTCCAGCGTACCGGCCTGGGGTAGTTCCAGATTTTTTTCCTGGGCGGCGTCTACGACGGCCTGGGCCAGGGGGTGATTGGACTGCTGCTCGACGGCGGCGGCCGTTTGCAGCAGTTCGTCGGCGCTGGCCCCGTTCATAGGGATGATGTCTGTGATTTGGAATTTACCTTCCGTCAGCGTGCCTGTTTTGTCAAAGGCCATTACCTTGATCGCGCCCATATTTTCCAGATGGACGCCGCCTTTGATGAGAACACCGTTGCGGGCTGCCTGGGCAATCCCGGCCAAAACGGCCGCCGGTGTGCCGATGGCCAGAGCGCAGGGGGAAGCGGCTACCAAAAGCAGCATGGCGGTATAAAAACTTTGCTGCCAGCTCATCCAGCCCAGCAGCGGCGGCCCGACGATGACCACTCCCACCAGAATGAGAACGCCGGGCACAAATTTGGCGGTGAATTTTTGGGTGAACTGCTGGGTGGGGCTTTGCTGGCTTTGGGCATTGGCTACCATCTCCATCACCCGGTTCAGCGTGTTGTCTTTGGTTAGTTTGGTGACGCGCACATCCAGGGCTGCCTCTGTGTTGATGGTACCGGCAAAGACTTCGTCTCCTATTGTTTTAGTGACGGGCACACTTTCGCCGGTGATGGGGCTTTGGTCAATGGCGCTGCTGCCTTTGATAATTTCACCGTCTACCGGCAGCCGGTCGCCGGGCGGCACAATGACCACGTCGCCGATAGCCAATGTTTCCACCGGTTCTTCCACAATTTCGTCGCCGCGGCGGACGCGGGCGGTTTTGGGCATCAGTTCGGCCAGGGCATTGACCGCGTTACGGGCGCGATCCAGGGCGTAATGTTCGCCGGCGTGGCCCAGACTGAAGAGGAAGAGGAGGAAGGCTCCCTCGGCCCAGTCACCCAGCAGGGCGGCGCCCAAAGCAGCCGCCAGCATAAGGACGTCGGTGTCAAATTTGCCTTTGAAGAGGCCGGGGATAGCATGGGTGGCGATGTCGTAGCCGCCGGCGATGTAGGAGAGGATGTAAAAGACCAGGGCGGCGGTTTCGCTGAGGCCAAAGAAGGTTTCACCCAACCAACCGGTGAGGAAGAATATCCCGGCCAGAGCGACCAGAATGTAGGTCCATTTTTCCTGGATGGCGTGAGGCAGGAAGGCGGGGGCGCTGCCGTGATCGTGTTTTTCTTCTTCGGCGGCGGGGAGGGGGACAACGGCCGTTGCCGGGATCGGTTTGTAGCCCATTTGCCGCATTGTTTTTTCGATGGCGGCGCGGTCCAGCTTCTCTGTGTCATAGGCGACGAAGGCCAGCCCGGCGGCGTAGTTGACGCTGACGTGAATCATGCCGGGCAACTCTTCCAAGACCTGGGCCAGGATGTCGGCGGCGTCGGTGGACATGAGGCCACCAAAAGGGATGCGCTCGTGGCGGTAACGTTCGGTAAAATCGCTGCCCGCTTCCTGGGCCAGGCGCTGCACGGCCGTTAACGAGATCAGATTGGGATCATAATGAATGCACAGTTGGGGCGGCTGCCCGGCCTTGACGTGAGCGCGGAAGATGCCTTTTTGGGTTAATAAACTTTTTTCCAGTTTTTCCAGACAACGGTCTTCCTCGTCTTCAATGTCGGGAAGCAGCAGGGGAATGTCCAGTTTGATTGTTTTTTCGGTCATGGTGTCCTTTGGTAATTGGTAATTAGTAATTGGCAATTGGGTAATTGGGTAGTTTCCTTACTGAAAACTGTCTACTGAATACCGGTTTACCGTTTAGGGGGCGGCGGGAAAGGGGTGGGGGAGAAGGGCACGGCCGTATAGCGCAGGGTGATCAGGCTGAAAATAAAGGTGGCGAAGAGCGTGACGGCCGTAACCGGCGGCACGTCAAACCCGGCGTGTAATGTTTCGGCAGCGGCGGGAGTGGAGACGAATTGGCTGGCAGGTGCATTGCGGCACAAAGCGGTTTCGTTCAGACCGGCTGCCAGACAGACCGCATCGGCTGCATAATGGCTTAACAGGCTGACGGCCGTTACGGCCAGGATTAAAATGACAAATAAACGGTAAAAACGGATGTGGTTCATTCGGATTCAGTAAAAAATTCGCGCAGCAAATCGGTGTACATTTGCGGCTCATTCAGATAGGAAAAGTGGCCGACGTTGTGCAGGGTTTGGACGACGGCCGTCGGGTACGTTTCCTTTAACATCTCGCGCAGGGCCGGTTCCACCAGCGGGTCGTTGTCTGCTTCAATGATCATCACGGGGATGCCGGCCTGCACCGGATCGGGCGGGGTGAAGGGGTCAATAACGGATTGGAAGCGGGTGAGAAATTGGGCTTTGTTCATACGGCCGTTGGCCTGTTCCAGCATATAAGCCCGCACCAGTTCCGAATTGCCCGCCGCCGGGTAGAGGCTTTCCTCGGTGTTTTTCTTGAGGATGCCCATCACCACCCATTCCGGCAGGAAGGGTAAGAGCATTCCGTTCACCTTGTTTTTCTCGGCGATAATGTCGTTGGGCGGAAAGGTGTTGGCAAAAACAGCCTGTTTGACGCGCGCCGGGTAGTTGGCGACCAGGTATTGGGTCAGATAGCCGCCCAGAGAACTGCCTACCACGTTGGCCTCATCTACCTGTTCCGCATCCAGAATGGCGATAACGCCGCCGGCCAGAGCTTCCAGCCCGGCAGCCGGGGGATAGGTGAGGGCGATCACCCGGTAATCGGGCGACAGGGCGTTGATTTGCTGCCACCAGATGTCATACGCGCCGGTCATGCCGTGCAGAAAGAGGATCGTTTCCGGGCCATCGCCCACGACGACGTATTTCCAGGAACGGCCGTCTACGTCCAGTTGTTTGACGGGCACTTCCTGCCGGAAAGTTTCCAGGGATTGCACTGTTTCCTCGTCCACCCGGCGGAAAAGCTCGGCGAAAGAGGCCTGGGGGAAGGGGAAGAAGTAAATGACCAGGATGATCAGAACCGGAATTACCAGAATGATAAGCGTGACTTTCTTCATACTGTTTACCCGTGGCGGACGTGCTCCAGGCCGCGGCGCAAAAGGTCGCGGACGTGATCATCATCGAGGCAGTAGTAGACGTGACGGCCGTCTTTGCGGGCGCGTACCAGCCGCATTTGTCGCAGGTGGCGCATGTGGTGGGAAACGGCCGAATGGCTGATGCCCACGATCTCCGCCAGATCGCCTACGTTCATCTCTCCTTGCATCAGAGCAGACAAAATCTGTACCCGGCTGGTATCGCTTAAGGCGCTGAACAGTTCCGCTACCTGGGCGGCTATCAGTTCATCAATTACAGGCTGGGTTGTAGTTTGCAGATCATCCATTATTGAACGCTTGAGTTGTACTGATTATGCTTCTCAGTTTTGTGTTTCATAGCTGTTCACTATTTTTCAGCTGTTACGATCCGATAAATATCAGACACATCATCTATTTCAATTTTATTGAAGCCAGCCAATTCTAGATTGTTGGCTATTTCACCCTTCGTTTCAAATGAAGAAGCAATTTCACCTTGGGCGGAGAACAGCCCCAGCCGTCCATCACTCAAGAGAAGGTCGTAAATCTGTTTGTAAACGTTTTTTCGCTGTTCCGGCGTAAAATGAACAATGGTAAAAGAACTGATGATGCTATCAAATTTAATATTTTGCGGTAAAGCTTCTGGGAAGCTGCCCGTGATAACTTCAATATTTTCTATTTTTCTCCGACTGATTTTTTGTTCAAGTTTGTGAATCATGTCGGCGCTCAAGTCTATCCCCATAACTTTATCTGCAATTTCCGCAGCATAGAACGTACTTATGCCTGTTCCGCATCCGATATCGAGTGTTATATCTCCTGGTTTTACCGTCAAACCGACCATTTTTTTCATCTCCCGGCCAAAAGCAGGGTCTAAATTAACTGAGAGATCATAACAGTAACTCCAAATTTTATAAAAGCTGACAAGTTTTTGGCTTTTACCCTGATAGCTGTGTGTAAAATCAGTTGATTTAATATATAATTTTCTAAATAGCTTCAAAAAGCTCATGGTTTAGTGCGACCTCCAAAACTAGACCAAGCGGTATATGTAATGCCTATTGGTATGGTCTCAATACATGAATAACTGTTCATATATCGAGGTATTATAATAGCTTTTTGGATTTGTGTCAATTTGAATTTCTGTGGGTTATGAAGCAGTTCGAAGCCGTATGTGCGCTAAAACAGCCCCAAAGTTGGAGTTGGATTATGAGGAAGCTGCCGCACCTTAATGGCTCGCAGCGATCATACGCCGTCAGGCAGGCTGCATCGTCTGATTGTAGACGAACCGGGCCATCATATCCTTTATGTGCTGGGGCAGCGTTGGCGCGGCCAGAGAATAATAAGCCTCCCGCCCCGCATTTCTTAGCGTCAAAAGACCACTCTGCCGCAGCATTTTGAGTTGTTGGCTGGTTGCCGGAATAGATAATCCGACCACAACAGCAATATCGCAAACGCACAATTCTTCCTGCTGCAAGGCAAAAATAATCTTTAGCCGGGTTTCACTCCCCAATAATTTATAAAAATCTGCCATCCGCATGAGTTCGGCGGGCGAACCCAGGTTATCGCGTACAGTTTCGATCAAGTCGTCATGTAGACAAAGATCGCCGCACGTGTCCCGTTCGTTTTCAGCCATCATTTAAAATCCTCCTGTTGGAAATTTAACTTCCTGGAGAAGTTAAACTTCTTCGGTTAACATTTTGCTCCGGTGCACGCAGTAAGCGGGATGAATTGAGGAAAACGGCCACGTCGGGCAGCGATTCGGCAGCGGCGGCCATGACAGGGGCAAGGATGCCGACAGAGGCCAGCCCGATACCGAAAATGTTGAAAACCACGCCAAAGCTGATATTTTGTTTGATAGTGCGAAAGGCGCGACGGCCGATTAAAATAGCCTCTGGAATTTGCGACCAATCGTCACGCATTAAAGCCACGTCGGCCGCTTCCAGGGCCACATCCGTGCCGGCGACGCCCATGGCAATGCCTACGTCCGCTTGCGTGAGGGCCGGGGCGTCGTTGATACCGTCGCCAATCATCGCCACGCGGCAGCCTTGCGCTTGCAGTTCCTGCACAACGGCGATTTTGTCTTGAGGCAGCAGTTCGGCGCGGTATTTGATGCCTAATTGGCCGGCAACGGCCGTCGCTGTGCGCTCATTGTCTCCAGTCAGCATAATCAAATGGTGAATTCCCATCTGCTTGAGGGTTTCAATCGCACCCGGAACCTCGTCGCGGATCACGTCGGCGACGGCAATGATTCCCAGGGCAACGCTATCCTGGGCTGCAAAGACAACTGTTTTCCCTTGCCGTTCCAATCTAGCCGCCTGTTCCTCCAATCCAGAAGGAACGTCTACCCTGTTGGCCGCCAGTAAGGCGCGATTACCGAGCAGAGCAAAACGGCCGTCCACCATCCCCGTCACCCCTTTCCCCGGCACAACGGCAAAATCTTCCGGCTGTGGCAGCGGCAGCCCGCGCTGCGCCGCCTCCGCCAGAATCGCCGTCGCCAGCGGATGCTCCGAATAGCGTTCCAACCCCGCCGCCAACGCCGCCAACTGCGCGCCATTGTCGCCAATCACATCTGTCACCTCCGGTCTGCCAAACGTCAGCGTGCCTGTTTTGTCTACCAACACGGTGTCCACCTTGGCCAACGCTTCCAGATAGAGGCCGCCTTTGATGAGCAAACCGCGCCGCGCTGCACTGCCGACGCTGGCGACGACCGCCAACGGCGTCGCCAACGCTACTGCGCAGGGGCAGGCTACGACGAGGACGGCAATGGTAAAGACAATGTTGCCGCTAATCAGATAGGTCAACACGGCGGCGATGATGACGATGGGTAAAAACCAGGCGGTGAAACGGTCGGCAAAGCGTTGCACCGGCGCTTTGGCGCTTTCCGCTTCTTCCACCAGGCGGATGATTTTGCCCAAAGTGGTGTCCGCGCCCACTTTGGTTACTTTAATGCGTAATGCGCCCAATTCGTTGAGGGTGGCAGCAAAAACATCATCGCCCGCACTTTTTTCCACGGGAATGGATTCGCCAGTGATGGAGGCTTGGTTGACGGCAGAACGGCCGTCTACCACCATCCCATCTGCCGGGATTTGCTCGCCCGGCCGCACAATGACCATATCGCCGGGGCGCAGTTCGCCGGCAGGAATTTCCACCTCAATGCCATCGCGCAGGATGCACGCCCTCTGCGGCGTCAGCGCCACCAGTTCGCGGATAGCGGCGCGCGCTTTGTCGGTGGTAAAGCTCTCCAGAAAATGGGCGATGAGGATGAACAAGACCAGCAGCGCGGCGGAGACAAATTCGCCAATGCTGAGCGCGGCCACAATCCCAATCGTCATCAATAAATCTACGTTGACGCTGCGAGCACGCAGTCCCAGCAGCGCGCTTTTGAAGATGGGATAGCCGCCCAACAAAACGGCCGTCAACGCCAACGGTGCGGGAACCAGATCGTTGACCGGCTCCAGCCAGCCCAGCCGCTCGGCAACAATTTCCAGCAGTGCCAGCAGCCCTACGCCGCCCACAAACAGCAGGCGAATCATGGCAAACAAGCGGTCGGACAGGGGAGTAGCAACGGGTTCGTCCGCATCTAAATCCCGCGCTTGATAACCGGCGGCGGCAACGGCCGTTTTGATCTCCTCCACGCTGGCTAAACCGGCGTCAAAGGTGATGATGCCTTTTTCCGCCGCCAGCAATACTTTGGCTTGGCTGACGCCGTTGACTTTGCTGATTTGCTCTTCTACGTGCCGGGCGCATTCGGCGCAGTCCATACCGTCAATGCGTAATTCATACGTTTGCAGCGTTGTCATGCTGTCATTTCCCTTTTCCAACTATACAGGTGACAGTCACTTCTGCCAGGGGCGTTAGACGAAGCCACGCTGTTTATAAGTGACTGTCACCTCTGGTAGCCTGTTTTAATAGATACCTTTAGCATTATCGGCCGCATCCTGCAACTTTGGCGCGCAGCTAATCATGTTTTGTCGCACCTCGTCGGCCGAAATCGTGCCGTGAATCTGCACTTTGGCGTTGTCCTCTAAAACCAGGCTGAAATCATCCACTTTTTCCCTGAAGGCGGGGGTGCAGCATGTGCATGTTTCGTCGCGGCAAGAATCCACTTGCATTTCGACTATTTCCTGCGGCACTTCTTGAGCAAAGGTAATTTCTACAAACCCGTTTTTCTGAGCAACGGTGGCTATTTGATCGTTTTGTTTGGTCATCACAAGCTCCCGTTTATATTTTGATATTTCCGAAGATACGAAAATGTTAGCAATAAAAAGAAATATTGTCAACTTTTGCGGTAAGGGGGGTAGCCGTCTCCGCCCCGCGATAAATCGCAGAGCTACAAAGCAACGCCCCGTGATGAACCTTCAGAAAATAAATCGGTAAACCGTAGATGATGCAGATTTTGCAGATTAGTGCAATTTACCGGCGAAAAATCTGCGTCATCTGCGAAATCTGCGGTTAAATTTTATTACCGGTCTAATTTTTTAACCCTCATCACCTCCGGGCGGGGCTTAATCGCCCGCATTGTGGCGACGATTGTGTTGTTGCTTTGTGTGCGCTGATTGGGGGCGTAGCCCACCGTTTCCACAAAACTGAATCCGGTTTCGAGCAGCATTTCCCGGAACGACCGTTCCGGCCAGGCGCCGGTTAGTCAGCTAAACCATTTGGCCAGAGCTTCTTCGGGGGAACCACCGCTGCCTAGCGAGCAGGTTTGGTAATGGGTCGCTTCGTCGTCTGTAAGCTGCAAGATGATTTCGGAGACCAGTAAACGGCCGTTTCCCTTCAACACCCGCCAAATTTCCGCCGCCACCCGCTCTTTGTTGGGGCAGAGGTTGAAAATGCCGTTGACGATGACCGCGTCTACGCTGTTGTCGGGCAAGGGCAGTGCTTCCGCCGGGGCGAGATGGATTTCGGCCTGGGGCAAACCGGCGGTGTGGGCGCGGGCGGCGTTTATCATTTCCGGAGCCAGATCAATGCCGATGGCCCGGCCGTTTTCCCCCACCTGCCGCGCCGACAAAATCAAATCCATGCCCGCCCCGCAGCCTAAATCCACAACCGTCTCGCCCGGCTGCAAGTCGGCAAACAGGAGGGGATTGCTGATACCGGTGAATCGGGACACGGCCGTTTCTGGCAAGGTGTCCAGCAGTTCCGGCGCATATCCCAACCGCTCGGCGAAATCGCGCCCTACGGGGAAAGGGAAATCCCCGTCTGGCTGGGCGGCTACTTGCCCATACTGCCGGGCGACTGCCTCTTGTAAAGAATCTGCCTTCATCATAGTTAAACTTTTGTTCCTTTGACGATAATCAGGGGTTCGCTGAAAACTTCCATGATTTCCCGCACCTGCGCCGGATCGTGCTGTAAGTAGCCCAATCGGGCATGTTTTAAGATGATTAGCTCGTCGAATTCCTCTTGGCTGAATCCGGCCTGGGCCAGCTTTGCGCCATGTTTCTTTTGCATCTCAATCAGGCCGTTGAGTTCTTTTTTCTGGTGGGCAATGGCGTAAGCGGCCCCTTCTTCGAGGGGAATACGGGCATCTCCCGACGAGACCAGGGCCAGATGCCCGTTGATTTGTACGTCGGCCAGGCCCGCTTCTTTGAACTGCCAGGCCAGGTCCATGTTGAGGATGGTGTGATTAACGTCTAACTCTTTGGCCCGCACGGCGTAGCGCCATACCCGGTCCAGTTTGCTGTCCAGTTCATCAATGCGATGGTTGCCGCGGATGGGATAACGGCCATGATAATGAGGCAGTCCGCCGCTGTGGCAAAAACAGGCAATTGCCGAAACCGTGCCGCCGGAGCGCGTCACCCGAATTTGTTCGCGCAAACCTTGCGCGACGTCCGGCAAAATTCAGAGCAGCGTCTGGCTGGTGACCAGATCAAAGGTCTCATCCGCAAACGGCAGATGGTATGTATCCCCCTTTTGCAACGTGACCTGCTCGCGCAGGCCGTCGCGGAGCAGCATTTGCTCGGCCAGGGACAACATCTTCTCATCTGCATCCAGACCCACAATCTGAACGTCGCTTAACGTTTTGGCCAGCAGGCGAGACAGGAAGCCGGACCCGCAGCCGGCATCCAGAATAGACATGCCGTTTTTCGCGCCTAAATAATTCATCAGTAGAGGGACAAATTCAGGCCGGTAGGCATAGCGCCAGTTCAATTCCAGGCGTTCCCCTGCAAAATAGCCTCTTATCGGCGTGCGGGTATATTTTTGCATATTTGCACTGTTCCTACGTTGATTTTTTGGCTGCATCAGATGGTTTTAAGGCTGTCAGGCATTTGGGACATACCAGCCAGTCCGACTCTACAGGCTCGCCGCATGATGGGCAGAATTTTGTTGCTTTGTCGGAATGCGGTTGAGTATAGACATTGTGGTTGTGTTGTGGATCACTTTGCCGCATCCAATTCATTGGCCCACCATGGCGAAATACTACGGTAAAGAAGAAAATCATCATGGTCAGCATGATGACAAAACCAAAAACCGGGAATATCCAGAAGAAGCCCATACCCCACATGCCTGGCCCCCAGACGCCGCCGCTGTTCCCCCACGACGCCATCAGACTAAAACCCAGAAAGATGAGAAAAGCGATGGCCCCAATAACTATCATAAAAATCGCCAACGGTTTCCAATTGATTTCGTCCATGATCAGACGCTCCTTAGTCCAGGCCGGCCTGTTCTTTCATGTTGGTTTCCATGCTGGACATCATTGATTCGGCCAGTTCCTGTTTTTCTTCAGGGGCCAAATCAGCCAGGATATTTGTCATGCAGGCGGACATCATCGTTTGCATAAAGTTGATCTTGTCTTCTACTGTCATGTCGGTAAACATATTGGACACCATTGAATCCATCATATTGACCATGCCTTCTGGCCCCATTTTGTTGCCCATTGTATTTGCCATTTTTTCCATCATTTTATCTGTCATCGTCATGGTAAACTCTCCATTTTAGGGGCTATGACGCCCTAATAGGTGCAGTTTCTTGAAGCAAAACTGCGATTTGGCTGCATCGTTCAACGGTCTCCCAGACCGCTACGTCACTTAATCAGTAATAGGTAAAAGCCCCCCGGCGTTCCGCGCGAGCCAGCCCGTTTTCCCGCAGCACCCGCAAATGGTGGGAGACCAATGGTTGGGAAAAGCCGGTGCGGGCGACAATTGTGGATACCGATTCGCAGTCCAAAGTTAATTCTTTGACAATACGTAACCGGGTAGGGTCTGAAAGTATTTTGAAAAGCTCGGCTACTGTTTCCAGGGGAACGTCCATTTTTTTATCCTCGCCATTTAACATAAATGTATATTTATATAAATGGCAGTTTATATCAAATATTATTTTTGTCAAGCCCCTAATCGAGAAATTGCCTCTTGACAACGCATCGAATATATGCTATTGTTTTGCTCTAATAAATCTATAGATTTCGATATAACGATATATTTGTCATTGAATGGAGGTGACATAGAATGGATGCAGAGAAAATTTTAGAAGGATTAAGTCAGGAAGAACGCTTGAAATTACTGGAACAGTTGATCCAAGGCGCTGAACAGGCGCAGGAAGAGGAACTCAGTTTGGAAGACCGGGTGGAGCGTCTGGAATCTTTGGCAGGCGCCGGGCTGCAGCATCACTGCCAACACTGGGGTGGTCACGGCCGTCACCGGCAGCAGCACCATCACCATCACCATCAGCACCATCAGCACATGGGGATGGCTGGCTGTGGCTGTGGTTGCGGTTAATTTTTAGCGTCCAGCCGGGCAGCTTCTCCGAGAAGTGGCCCGGCTGCCAGGAAGGGTCCTATGGATGACGTATCGGCAACGCTGCTCAACAGGTTGGTTGACAAGACGTTTGAGGCTATGAATCAGGAGGAACGGCTGGCTTTTATTGAGAAGCTGTTTCTGGAACTGCCGGTAACGGCGCAGCAGGCGTTTCTCCTCCAATTAGCCCGTCAGAATAAAGAAACAGAGGGGGGGAGCTACGGCCGTACACCCAGATCAGCCGGCCGGCGCGGGGCCGGCGGCCCTATGCACCACATGATGGCTCAAGGCCCGCCCGGTTTTGGCCCCTGGCAAATGTGCTGCCGGGCCATGAACGACCTGGTAGAGCTGCCTCATACCGATCCCGCGCAAACAGCCGCTATTGCCCGCGTTTTCAACGCCATGGCCGACGAGACGCGCCTCAAAATTGTCAAATTGTTATCAGAACGGGAATATGGAGTAGATGAACTGGTGCGGGAACTGGGTATTGCTCAGTCCACAACGTCCCATCATTTACGGGTATTAAAAGAAGCCGGGATTGTCAGGGGAGAAAAACGGGGCCGCAGTGTCTTCTACTCATTAATTCCAGCCACCCAAGAGTAAAATAAAAAATTATACCGGTGTGAGCAGTTCTGACTGGGCCAGCAGATATTCCAGAGCAAACTGGTGCATTTCATCATAGGCGGCCAGGATGCGTTGGCTGCCCAGGCTGTAATAGACGCTGCTGCCTTCGCGTCGGGGTACGACCACTCCTTTAGCCCGCATCACGCTCAGGTGGCGGGAGACGGTTCCTTGGGGGGCGTCCATGGCCTCCACCATTTGGGTCACACTCTTCTCGCCATCACGCAGTTGATCGATAATTTGCAGACGGATGGGATTGGTCAAGGTCTGGCATATATCTGCGTGTATCTGGTATAGCTGCTTATCTTTCATCACTGACTCCTGCTTTGGCAATAATGTTACTGTTTCCCTCAATAGTACGGGGCAGACGGCCTGCTGACAAGGGCTATTAGGCTTGTTTTAATGGGTTTGTTAGTCCGCGTAGCTGCCTGAAGAGATGGTTAAGCAAAAAAACCCGCTTTTGGCGGGTTTGACCGGGACGATTTGTTTTCACGGTTGGGCAATGTGGCGCTGCCGGTTGCTCAAAACAGGCCCCAATCGCCCCCCGCGCCTTCTTCCATCATAGAAGGGTCCCATAATTCCGTGCCGATTTCCACGGTAACGCCGCCAGACATGACCTGGCTGCCCGCCTGGCGTACCTGCCCGATCAATTGTGGGCCGTAAGGACAGAATGGGGTGGTTAAAATCATCGTGATATTAGCCGTGTTATTCTCTTCGTCTATTTCCAGGCTGCGGATCAAGCCTAATTCGACAACATTCAGGCCGATTTCCGGATCGATGACGCTGCGCATAGATTCCATCAATTCGTCTTCTTTACTGATGACCATTTTTTATTTCCTTATAGGGTGGCAAGGTTGCCACTTTTTCAAACTGCAACTAAATTTTTCCCGTTTTCAATAACAGTAAATTCACAACAGTCATCCCCAGCCAACATACAGCTTTTTTGCTGAACCGGTTCGCCCAGAATGGTGTGCATAATGTGGGTGTCCAGGGTACAGACTTCTTCATGGGTGCGCCCAACTGAAAGGTAGGGGCAGCTATATTCAATAATTTGATAGCCGTCTTCTGTTTTTTTCCAATGGGCCAGGAAGCCTTCGGATTCCAATAAATTTATCATGTAATCGAGGCGGTCTTCAAAGGAAAGGTCTTCAAATTCGCCTTCGTGATCGGTAACGATATTTTGCACCAGACTGGCAAAGATTTGGTTGACTATTTCTGGGGGCAGGGTGTTTTTCAGTTCTTCGATGAGGCGGTTGGTCAGGCTGTAATATTTTTGGGGAAAGAGTTCGTGGCCCGCTTCGCTGAGAGAGTAAGTGTAATACGGCCGTCCCACCTTACAGCGCACACTTTCCACTTCAACCAACCCATCGGCCTGCAATGAATTTAAGTGGTGGCGCACCGTTACCGGTGACACGTTGGCCGCCTCTGCCAACTCTTCAATTTTGGCGTTCGGGGAGAATTTCAAGGTGTGCAGAACAGTTTCGCGCGTTGATTGTTTCCCCTTGTTGCTTACAGATTTCACGTTAAAATACCTCTTCTTGTTGATTTGGATTATAGCAATGGTAGGGGTCGCTGTCAATTGTTAGGGTTTTTATCATAATTATCATAATTATTGACACAAGGTAGAGGCTTTGTTATAATCCACTCGTGGGACACACTACCAATAAGAAGGCAATAATCTCACGGATGGGTGGATCGCGGATAAGATAAAGAAAAAATCCGCGATCCATCCATCTATGAGACGATTATGAAGGAGAATTTTACTGCAATGTCTGTTTTAGAGATTCGTAATTTACATGCCAGCGTAGCCGATCAGCCGATTTTGAAAGGAATAGACCTGACTATCCGTTCCGGTGAAACACACGCCATGATGGGGCCGAACGGTTCCGGCAAAAGTACCCTGGCCTATACCCTGGCCGGTCATCCGGCTTATGTGCCGACAGCTGGACAGGTTATTTTTGATGGCCTGGATTTGCTGGAAATGGATGCGGACGAGCGTTCTCGCGCCGGCCTGTTTCTGGCTTTCCAATACCCGGCCTCCGTGCCGGGCGTCACCCTGGCGAAATTCCTGCGCCAAACCATTAACTCCCGCCGCAAAGCGGAAAACCCCGATGACAAAGGTATTTCTATCCCGGAATTTCGTCGCCTGCTGAAGCAGAAGATGGATATGCTGGGCATTGACCATAAGATGGCCGGCCGTTATCTGAATGAAGGGTTCTCCGGCGGTGAAAAGAAGCGGGTAGAGATTTTGCAGATGGCCACGGTGGAACCGAAGATTGCCATTATGGACGAGACGGACTCTGGCCTGGATATTGATGCCCTGCGCGTAGTGGCCGAAGGGTCCAAGCGACTGCAGGAAGAACTGGGAATGGGTATGTTGGTCATTACTCATTACCAGCGTATCCTCGACTACATCCGGCCGGACTATGTGCATATTATGTTGGACGGCCGTATCGTGGAAAGCGGCGGTCCCGACCTGGCCCTGAAACTGGAAGAACGCGGTTACGATTGGGTGCGGGAAAAGTATGGCGTAGCTGAGGCAGCGTAGCCGGTAAGTAATTGTCCAGAAATTAGTTCGTAGTAACGACTTTAGTCGTCCAGACCGCTAAAGCGGTTACTACGAACCAAAACGGAAAGTTATTTTTGGACGTTCACTAAGCGATGAACAGTAAGCCGGTAACTCATTACCCAATTACCGAAAAAAGAGGTCTAAATGGCAGAAATAATTGAACGCGGATTAACTGAAGAAGAAGTGGTGGCCACCGTCAATGAAGATTACGCCACCAAATATGGCTTTTCCGATAAAGAAGATTACGCTTTCAAAGCTGAAAAAGGATTGGATGAGGCTCTGATTCGCACTATGTCCCACTCTAAAGGCGAGCCGGAATGGATGCTGGACATTCGTTTGAAGGCGTACCAGCACTTCCGGGAACGGCCGATGCCCACCTGGGGCGCTGATCTGAGCGGAATTGACTTTGACGAGATTTACTACTACATCAAGCCCAATGAGCGGGAAGGGGATACCTGGGAAGATATTCCCGGCTACATCAAGGATACCTTCAACAAGTTGGGTATCCCCGAAGCAGAACAAAAATTCCTTTCCGGCGTAGCCGCCCAATATGAGTCCGAAGTGGTTTACCACAACATCAAGAAAAATTTAGAAACTAAGGGGGTTATTTTTCTGGGGATGGATGACGGGCTGGCCCAATACCCCGAACTCGTAAAGGAGTATTTCGGCAAGATTATTCCTTATAATGACAACAAATTTGCGGCGCTGAATACGGCCGTATGGTCCGGCGGTAGTTTCATCTACGTCCCGCCCGGCGTCCATGTGGAAATGCCCTTGCAAGCCTATTTCCGTATCAACGCCAAGAATGCCGGCCAGTTCGAGCGCACCCTCATCATCATTGACGAAGGGGCTTACGTCCACTACGTCGAGGGCTGCACAGCGCCCATCTACTCCTCTGATTCCCTGCATTCGGCCGTTGTGGAAATCATCGTCAAGAAAGGCGGCCGTTGCCGCTACACTACCATCCAGAACTGGTCTAATAACGTGTACAATCTGGTGACTAAGCGGGCCGTAGCTTATGAAAATGCCACAATGGAATGGGTGGACGGCAATCTGGGTTCCAAAATTACCATGAAATATCCGGCCGTCTACATGATGGGTGAAGGAGCGCATGGCGAAATTTTGTCCATCGCTTTTGCCGGTGAAGGACAACATCAGGATGCCGGGGGCAAAGTGGTTCACGTAGCGCCCAATACTACCAGCCGCATTATCTCCAAATCCATCTGCAAGGATGGCGGCCGTTCCTCCTATCGCGGTCTGCTGCAAGTGAATGACGGCGCGTACAACGTCAAATCGAACGTTGTGTGCGATGCCTTGCTGCTGGACCCGGAAAGTCGTTCTGATACCTACCCTTACATTGACGTGGAAGAGGCAGAAGTCAACATCGGCCACGAAGCGTCGGTAAGCAAGGTGGGTGAAGAGCAGCTTTTTTACTTGATGAGCCGCGGTATTGATGAGCAGACAGCCACTTCCATGATCGTCAACGGCTTTATTGAGCCGCTGGTCAGGGAACTGCCGATGGAATATGCCATTGAATTGAACAGGTTAATTCAACTACAGATGGAAGGATCGATTGGCTAATTGGTAATTAAGTAATTGGGTAATTAAGTAACCGAGTAATCACCCAATTACCCAATTACCCAATTACTAATTACAAGTAACTATGAACAGTTTTACCCAGGAAGCAATCAAAAAATTATCCGCGTCGCTGAATGAGCCGGAATGGATGTTGCAGCGACGCCTGGAGGCGTGGGAATTGTATGAAAGTATGCCCATGCCTACCACCAAAGATGAAGCATGGCGGCGTACCAATATCCGCCGCTTGAAACTGGATGCAATTGGCCCTTCCGTCAATGGGGATGCGGCCGTGGATGCGGAACTGCCCGCTTTTTTGGGGGCGCAGCTAACGGAAGATGTGGTGGGTGGCTCTATGTTGCAAGTGGACGGGGTGACGCGCCAATATGAGTTGAGTGATGAACTGCGGGAACAGGGCGTGATCTTTTGCGATATGCACACGGCCGTAGCCGAGCATCCCGAACTCATCCAAAAACATTTTATGACCGAAGGCGTCCTTCCCGACGAAGGTAAATTTGCCGCGTTGCACGCTGCCTTCTGGCGGGGCGGTACTTTCCTTTACGTGCCGACAAACGTCAAGGCTGCCGCTCCTTTGCACACCGTTCTCTGGTCCGTCAAGGGCAAAACCTTTACCCATACCCTGGTCGTGCTGGAAAAAGGGGCCGAAGCCATCTTTATGGATGAATACGCCTCTGCTGAAAGCGACGAGCGTGGTTTGCACATCGGCGTAGTGGAACTGTTGGTGCGCGATAATGCCAGCCTGATTTATGCCGGGCTGCAAGATTTCGGCCCCAACATCTGGCAGTTCAATCATGAGCGCGGCCGGGTGGGCCGTGACGCCAAATTGGATTGGGTCACCAGTATGATGGGTACGCGCCTGACCAAAGCGTTCCAGACGTTAGACCTGGACGGGCCGGGTGGTTGGGGCCGGATGAGTGGGATTTTCTTCACGAACGGCCGTCAACATCTTGACCTGGACACCCAGCAAAACCACAATGCCCCCTCAACCACCAGTGACCTGCTCTACAAAGGCGCGCTGCGGGAACAATCCCGCACCGTCTGGCAAGGCATGATCAAAGCCCTGCCCGGTTCGCAGAAAATTGACGGTTTCCAGGCCAACCGCAATCTGATACTGGATAGGACTGCCCGCGTTGATTCTATCCCCGGCCTGGAAATTGAGGCAGACGACGTTATCTGCACCCACGCCTCGGCCATTGGCCAACTGGACCCGGAAGAAATTTTTTACCTGATGAGCCGCGGCATTCCCCGTAAAACGGCTATCGAAATGTCTGTCCAAGGCTTTTTCGATCCGTTGATGCGCCGCATTCCTTTTGAAGGCGTGCGTAACCGCATCTTTGACCGGATTGTAGAAAAAATATATTAAGTAATTGAGTAATTGAGTAATTACCCAATTACTCAATTACCAATTACAATTCCCCCATGTTAAACGTCCAGCAAATCCGCTCCGATTTTCCCATTTTGGCCACGGAAGTGTATCCCGGCGTGCCTTTGATCTATCTGGACAGCGCCGCTTCCTCGCAAAAGCCGGTGCAGGTGATTGAGGCGATGGATAATTACTATCGCCATACCAATGCCAACGTCCATCGCGGCATTCACCGCTTAAGCGAGGAGGCGACGAATGCCTACGAAGCAGCGCGGCAGAAAATTGCCCGCTTTATTAACGCGCCGGACCCGGCCGAGGTTATTTACGTCAGCAATACGACGGAAGGCATTAACCTGGTGGCTTACAGTTGGGGTCGGGCGAACATCCAGGCGGGTGATGAGATTTTGCTGACGGAGATGGAGCATCACGCCAACCTGGTTCCCTGGCAGATTTTGGCGGAGGAGAAGGGGGCGGTCATTAAGTATGTGCCGTTTCTGGAAGACGGAACGCTGGATTTGGCAGCAATTCCTGCATTACTCACGGAGCGGACGAAGATTTTTGCGTTTACGGCCGTATCCAACGTATTCGGCACCATCAATCCCGTCAGGAAACTGGTCAAACTGGCCCACGACGCCGGGGCCATTGCCCTGGTAGACGCCGCTCAGGCTGCCCCGCACATGCCCCTTGACGTGCAGAATTGGGATTGTGATTTTATGGTTTTTTCCGCCCATAAAATGTGCGCCCCTACCGGAATTGGTATTTTGTACGGCAAACGGGCTTTGTTGGAAGCGATGCCGCCGTTTCAGGGTGGGGGCGATATGATTCGTCGTGTCACCCTGGAAGGTTCTACCTGGAATGAATTGCCCTGGAAATTTGAAGCGGGCACACCGGCCATTGCCGAAGGGATTGGTTTTGGCGCGGCAATTGATTATCTGAATGGTTTGGGGATGGAAAACGTCCACGCTTACGAGCAATTCATCACCAATTACGCCCTGGAAGCGTTGAGCGAAGTGAGCGGTTTACAGGTGATCGGGCCGCCAGCCTCCCAACGCGGCGGCGTGGCTGCTTTTACGTTGGCGGGGATGCACCCGCACGACATCGCTGAACTGTTAGATAAGGATGGTATTGCTATTCGCGCCGGGCATCACTGCGCTATGCCTCTGCACCACAAATTGGGCATCAATTCTACGGCCCGCGCCAGTTTTTACGTACACACCACCACCGACGAAGTAGATAAATTGGTGGAGAGTTTGCATCGGGCAAAGAAGGTGTTTCGATTATGATGAGATTGGAGATTGACCGCTTA
>JALUPA010000701.1 GCA_027054335.1 Ardenticatenaceae bacterium | reverse complement strand
GGTTTAGACTATGGGGGAAACATATCAAATCAGCCCCAAACCCGGACTATGTGCTAATTCCAACTTCTTTTTTCAATGGTCTGGTGGATTCTATGTGTTACACCACTTAAAATGGATAAAGTCGAGTTTAAGGGAACCTTCTTTTTAGTTTAAGGGGATGTTAAGGGGGAAGATTAGCCGACAGCCAGCCGGACAGTGATTGGGGAGGGAGCGACCGATCAAGATTAGCGATGGTCAGAGCCACTGTGCCGATATGTGTTTGAGATGGTAGTTTATAGTTTGTTATTTTTGATATGTGATGCGTGATGCGTGATTTCCGCTCACGCATCACGCATCACGCATCACGGATTAAGCCGTTTCGGCTTCCGGCTGTTTAACCAGTTCCAACTCGATGTCCAGTTTGATTTTGTCGCCGACGACGAAGCCACCGGTCTCTAATGCCTGGGTCCAATTCAGCCCCCACTCCTTCCGGTTGAGGCTGGTTGTGGCCGAAAAGCCAGCTGCTTGTGTTCCCCAGGGCGTTACGGCCGTACCGCCATACGCCACGTCCAAAACCACTTCCTTTGTGACGCCCTTGATGGTCAGATTACCATATAGTTTTCCCGTCTCGCTGTCAATTTGCTCTACGCGCGTGCTTTGGAAAGTAGCAACAGGGTAATTGGCCGCGTCGAAGAAATCGGGTGACCTGAGATGGTCATCCCGCTGTTCTTCGTCGGTAAAGATGCTGTTCACGTCAATCTCAATCTCCACCGTCGTATTGGCCGGATTTTCTGCGTCAAAACCAACAGTTCCGCTGAAGTTTTTGAATTGGCCGCGCACTTTAGAAATCATCATGTGTCGCACGCTGAAGTTGATGCTGGAATGGGCTGGATCAATTTGCCATAACATAATGTATAATCTCCTTATCTGCTTTTGGTAACTGCGCCAGATTATAGGCAAGTCAGTTACAATTTGGTTAAATGGACTGTAGTCCGTATGTGAATATGATAATATCGGACTACAGTCCGTTTGTCAACAATTTGCAGTATAATTAAGGAAAAACTGATCTTTTGGACAGGCAAGGACGGGTGTGATGGATATGGTTGAGCAGGATACGATTCGTTTGCCGCTGCTGGATGGAGAAGACGGCCGTAAAGAACGGCGGGATGCGGTGAAAAACCGGGCGCACATCTTGGCTACGGCCGAACAGTTGTTTGCCGAGCGCGGCGTTTTCCAGGTGAACATGGCAGACATCGCTACAGCAGCCGGTGTGGGTAAGGGCACGCTGTACCGCAACTTCGTCAACAAAGGTGAACTGTGTCTGGCCCTTTTGGATACCCAGATGATTAAGTTCCAAAATGAACGGCTGGCGCAAATGCAGCAAATGGCTGCACAGAGAGTTCCGGCGATGACACAGCTGGACGCTTTTCTGGATGCCCTGGTTTATTTCACAGATGCCCATTTGCCGCTGCTGTGCGAGGCGCAGCGAGAAGGGCTGCTGCGGGATCGGGAGAATGATGATTTGCAGATGCCTCATTTTTGGCAGCATTTGACTGTCAGCGGCTTGTTGAAGACGGCCGTAAACGAAGGCGATCTGCCACCCGACCTGGACATCCCATACATGGCCGACGCTATTTTAGCTCCTCTAAAGGCAGACCTCTTCCGCTTCCAGCGCGAGGTGCGCCAATTTTCTCTGGAGCGTATCAGCGCCGGGCTGCGTTTGCTGGCAGCCGGGCTGCGTTCCCGATAGGCTGTTCGGAAAATTCACCACGGATTTGCGCGAATTTTACGGATTTTCGCGGACAGACCTTTATAATCAGGTTTATTCGTTTGAAAACCACTGCCTCTGGCAGTGGTACAAGAAAAAGGTTCTACCGTTGTAGTCGGTATAATCATGTGTACCCCTCTAGAAGGTGCGGCCAACCAAGGAGAGGTACACATGAGTAAACGATTTAGAAAACTAGCGCATTCTTTGTATGAATGCAAATATCATGTTGTTTTTTGCCCAAAGTATCGGTATCGCATGCTCAAAGATGAAGTGGCGAAGTTTGTTGAGCAGGAAATCTATCGGTTATGTTCACAAAAAGATGGCGTTGAAGTTATCGAGTTGAATGTGCGAATAGATCACGTCCATCTGGTGTTATGGATACCACCAAAGTATGCGGTATCCAATGTAGTGGGATTTTTGAAAGGAAAGATCGCCATCAAAGTCTTCAATCGGTTTCCACATGTAGGGCGCAAGTATTGGGGGCGACATTTTTGGTCGCGGGGATACTGCGTCAGCACAGTGGGAATTGATGAAGAACGGATTCGCCAGTATGTAAAGTGGCAAGAGAAGCAGGAAAAGCAACTCGAAGCCATCCAAGGTAAGTTGTTCGATTAGTAACGGTGAG
>JALUPA010000700.1 GCA_027054335.1 Ardenticatenaceae bacterium | reverse complement strand
GCGGGCATCAGCACCCCGTCCGGCATCCCCGATTTCCGCAGCCCCGAGTCCGGCATCTGGGAAAACGTTAATCCCATCCAGGTCGCCTCCATCTACGCCTTCAAACAAGACCCCGCTCCCTTTTACCAATGGATTCACCCCCTGGCCCGCATCATCCTCGACGCCCAACCCAATCCGGCTCACCTGGCCCTGGCCGATTTGGAACAACACGGCCCCTTGCAAAGCGTCATCACCCAGAACATTGATTTACTGCACAGCAAAGCCGGTTCCCAAAAAGTGTACGAAGTTCACGGCCACATGCGCCAGGCCACTTGTATGCACTGCCACGCCCTCTACAGCATGGAAACAATCCTGCCCGACTTTGTAGAAACCGGGAACATTCCCTTCTGCCCGGCTTGCCGTGGTGTGCTTAAACCCAATGTCATTTTGTTTGGCGAAGTGCTGCCGGCTAAAATCATGCAGGATGCCCAGCGTGAAGCCCTGGCTTGCGATGCTATGATTGTGGCCGGCTCGTCTTTGGAAGTATCGCCCGTTAACGAACTGCCCCATCTGGCTAAACAAACGGGCGCCCGGCTTATTTTTATAAATTTTGGCAAAACTCACCTGGATTATCTGGCTGATGTTATTATTCGGGCTGATGTAGCTGACGCTTTACCCGCTATTGCCGCCGCTTTCAGAAACGCTGGAGCGTGATAAATTATGACTTTACCGAAAAACCGCAGAGGACGCGGAGATCGCAGAGAATTACCAGAGAAAATCGAGATAAATCCGCGCAATCCGCGGCTTTTTTCGGAAGATTCAAACCATGAATGATACAAATTTACCCATAAAAGAAGCCCCCACGCCCACCGATCTTAAAGTTATCAGCGCGGCCCATTTGCACCGCCTTTTGGAAATCAGCCGCAGCTTGAGCCTGATTCACCGGCTGGACGAATTGCTGGCGATGGTGATGGAAGTGGCCACAGAGTTGACTAACACCGAAACGGCCTCTATCTTGCTGGTAGACGCCGCCACGGAACAGTTGCATTTCGTGGCTTCGACCCATGGGGTGGTGCCGAAAAATATGGTCGTGCCTCTGGATAATAGCATTGCCGGCTGGGTAGTGCGTAACGGCCGTTCCATTATCCTGGATGATGTGCAGAGTGACCGCCGCTACTATGCAAATGTAGACGAGGATTTGTCTTTTACTACCCGCTCCATGCTGGCCGTTCCCCTGATCACCAATCAGGGCATAATTGGCGCGCTGGAAGTGATTAACAAACGGGGCGGCGAATCGTACACCAGCCAGGATGTAGCTCTGATGGAGGCGCTGGCTTCCCAATCAGCCGTAGCCATCCTCAACGCCCACCTTTTCCACCAGTCTGACTTGCTGGCCGAACTGATGCACGAAGTAAAAACACCGCTCATGGCCATTACCGCCGCCAGCGAACTGCTGGCCCGGCCGGAACTACCCCCGGAGAAACACGGCAATCTCATCGGTATGATTCAGCGGGAGTCGAACCGGCTGGCCAAAATGACACGGGACTTTCTGGATTTTGCTCGCCTGGAATCGGGCCGGGCCACACTGGAACGGCTTCCGGTAGATATAGCCCAAGTTGTCCAGGATGTGGTAGCCATCTCTCGTTCGCAAGCGGAAGAGCGCGGCATTGAGATTTTTACAGAACTGGGGCCGAATTTGCCTACGCCGGAAAGCAGTCCGGCTTTGATTGGGGATGCGGATCGATTGAAGCAAGTATTGCTCAATCTGACGAGTAATGCTACGAAATATAATGTGGAAAACGGCCGTATCACTATCACCGTCCACAATAATAACAACAAAACGGTGCTGCTCTCCGTAACCGATACCGGCCCCGGCATCGCGCCGCAAGACCTGGAACACCTTTTTGAACGTTTTTACCGCATCCCCGGCAGCCAGGCAGAAGGCAGCGGGCTGGGGTTATCCGTGGCTCAAAAACTGGTAGAAGAACATAACGGCCGTATCGAAGTGGACAGCGTCCTGGGCCAGGGGACAAAATTTACGGTGACATTGCCGTTGACGGCCGTCAACCAGTAATTGGGATATTGATGTTGTCTACCACATTTATTTCTGCTCCCCGCCGTTGCCAGGTCAGCTATCAAGAGTATCTGAAATCAGCCTCTGAAACTCGAATTGCAGAGTGGATCAACGGAGAAGCGTTAATCTATCCTCCTCATTCGCTCAAACACCAAAATCTTGTTGGATTTATAAACAGTCTCCTGGGCAACTTTGTAGCCTGTTTTCAATTGGGAGTCACGTTGCACGCTCCGTTCGTAGTCAAATTGTGGGCCGAAGGCCCTGCCCGCGAACCCGACCTGCTATTTATTAGTCAGGAAAACCAAAACAATCTTGCAACAAAACAATTCAACGGTGCGCCGGATTTGATTGTAGAAATCATCTCTCCCAGCAGTGTCACAGAAGACCGAGTACGTAAATTTACCGAGTATGAACAAGCCGGCGTCCGGGAATATTGGTTAATTGATCCCCGCCTCCACCAACAGCAAGCCGACTTTTACGTATTGGACGAAACCGGCATTTTACAATCGGCTCTCGTAAGTGACGCAGGAATTTACACCTCTGCCACTTTACCCCATTTCTGGATCGATATAGCCATCTTGTGGCAATCTCCCCTGCCCAATCCCCAACTTATCCTGGCCGACATCTTTCGTACCCATCCCGATGTGCCCCAACCAGAACAAGAAATCTACCAGGCGCTATACGATTCTCTGGCAGCCCGTCAGGCTTAAACTCTCGCTGTCACTTTTTCTGTCGCTGCCCATCTAACGTAGATGTAAGAATTTGGTATAATTGCCCGTCTAAAGGGAGGCATAACGTATTGCGTAAAACCGAATCAATACGCAATACGAAATACGCAACACGCACAAGGTGAAAAAATCGCTATGGAAAAAGAACAAGTAGTTATCATTGGTTCAGGGCCGGCCGGGTTAACGGCCGCTATGTACACCGCCCGCGCCCAACTAAATCCCGTGGTCATTGCCGGGCCGCAATTGGGCGGGCAAATCTCTCTCACCTCCGAAGTGGAAAACTATCCCGGCTTTTGGTCTGAAGACCACGTCCCCACCGGGCCGGAGTTGGTAGAAGTAATGCAAAAGCAGGCCGAACATTTCGGCGCGCGCCTTGTCTTTGATGAAGTGACCGAGGTGGATTTCAGCGCCGGGCCGCCTTTTCGCATCAAAACATATGGCAAGGAATATCTGGCCGAGGGCGTTGTGGTAACGGCCGGGGCCTCGCCGCGCCATTTGGGTGTGCCCGGCGAAGAAGAATATATCGGCCGGGGCGTCAGCTACTGCGGCACTTGCGACGGCTTCTTCTTCCGCGGCAAAGATGTGGTGGTGGTGGGTGGCGGCGACAGCGCCATGGAAGAAAGTATCTTTCTGACCAAATTTGCCAACAAGGTTGAGGTCATTCACCGGCGGGATCAACTGCGCGCCGGCGCTGTTTTGCAAAAACGGGCCTTTGCCAATGAAAAAATCTCTTTCGTCTGGGATAGTGTAGTAGAGGAGATAGTGGGCAATGGCGTAGTGCAGGGCGTGAAAGTGCGCAACGTTAAAACGGGCGAAACCAGCTTCCGCAAAACAGATGGCGTCTTCATTTTCATCGGCCATTACCCCAACAGCAAATTCTTGGAAGGCAAGCTGGCGATGGACGAGGAAGGGTACGTGATTACGGACGAACTGTATCGCACCAGCGTCCCCGGCGTCTACGCCGCCGGGGAAATCCAGGACGCGCACTTCCGGCAAATTGCCACCTCCGTCGGCCAGGGGGCCGGGGCCGGAATGGAACTGGAGAAGTGGCTGGCGGCACAGGAGTAGTTAGTGTTCAGTTAGCAGTTTTCAGTGTTCAGTCACTTTACTGCACACTGAAAACTGCACACTGAAAACTATGAACTGGCGCGTCATCTACTCTTACTTGCTCTATACCTGGGGCGGGCTGCACCGCTATTTTGGCAACCAAAATGTGTTGTCGGGGGAGTTTGAGCGGGCTGTCCATTATTTTGGCCGCGCTTATGAATTGAATCCGCAGTTTACTTACGCCCGTTTGCAGCGGGCTGTTTTGTTGGGGCGGGAATTACAGCGATATGACGAAGCGCTGGCGGAGTTTGACGCGCTGCTGGCTGAGGAGCCGGAAAATGGGGCGGCGTTGGTTAATAAAGCACTGGTCTTGCAGGTAAACGGCCGTTACCAGGAAGCCCTGAACAGCCTGGAAACATACTTGCAACTGCCAGACCAGGATGAATACCGCAGGGAAGCCAACCGCATTGCCGAGCAGCTACGCGCCATCATTGCCGAGTTAGATGAAGAGGCTTAACCTTATTTCAGCTGCTGCCAGCCTCAGCCATCAGACGATCCCGCAGCGCCTCTAAATCCGCAAAACTGGCGACGCCACCCATATTCTGCATAAAATCATACAGCGTGGGGCTGTTGGCCCGGATTTCCCGAATCATGGGGCCGATAGGGTCTTCTCCGGCCGCGCCGCCGCCAGGAGTTGCGGCGTAAGCCCGGTAAAAGGCAAAGTACGCCTGGTTCAGCTTGCGGATGCCGTACCCATTCTCCACAAAAAAGCGGCGCCGGGTTTCCATGTATTCCTCCGCCTCTTCAATTTTGCCCTCAGCCAGTAGTTCGTCCACTTGGATGCGTGTTTCTGCTAATTCGGCCGTAAAGTCGAAGGGGGGCGGCTCGTCACTGTCCGGCACGGCCGTTTCCGGCAGGTTCTCTGGCGGTGGGGGAACCAATTCCGGATAGTAACGCTGGATAACCTGTTCGCCAATTTCCTTGTCAATGATGGAGGCCGTGGTTTCGTTGATGATGCGGAGTTGCGGGTCATTGTAATTGAAGCCCAGGGGGCGGAAGCTCAACCAGTGATGCGACCATTCGTGCGCGGTCACTTCGGCCAGCCAGTTAAGGCTGCTGGTTTCCTGCACCATCGCCGGATAGGTAGCCAATCCTCCTAAAGGTACGACGAGGGCAGATAAGTTGAGGTTGTCCAAGACGGCCGTTTCCATCTCATCCTTCTCCCGCGCCGACAAACCGGGAACCAGCGTCAGGGCGTTGGTGCGCTCAATCCGGTCGCGGGGAGACGTCACCAGCAGGGAGGGCACAGGGGTCATATGCACCATTACCGGCGGCCAGGTTTCATTGAAAATAGCAAACCCCTCATCCGCCAGCACCGCAGCCACCTGATCCTGCAAAATCGCCTCCGATATGGGCTGGATGCGCTTAAGACTTTGCCGTTTTTGGGTCAGTTCCGCCTGTAATTCGGCCGTGGCGCTGTCCGGGTCAGTCACGTCAGGATCAGTGTAGATACGGTTAATCTGGCCTTCCAACTGCTGGATTTCCCGCACCAGTTCCATAGAGTGAAGGACAATTTCCTTCCGCGTATCTTTCGGCAGGTAACTTTGCCCGTTCGCCAGAATTGCTTCCGCTTTGGCGGCAAACGCTTCCGCTTCCCAGATGGCAAAGTCAAACTGGTTCGAGCCGATAGCCGTCTGAAGCTGGTATTTCTCGCTGCCAAAAGCCGGCCATTCGTAAGTAAAAAGGAGCAGCCCCATGACCCCCAGCAACAACAATGAGATAATAATTTTTATGCGATGCCAATAAATCATACTTGACAAACCTGATACTACATAATTATAATTAAGTCAACAAGGTTGGTAGAATTGCATCAGGCAATTCGTCGAGAAATATCTCAACTGGCTCAAATTGGTCGAAAGAGTTGCATTGGCGATTCGCTTGAGCAAGTCTCAATTCGGCTGAATATACACTAAAATGAAGCCCTTGGGCAATTGTCTGAGGGCTTCTTTTTTTATCCTCATGTATCTATTATATCTCGACGACTCCGGTTCAGTGGCAAACAAAAATGAGACATATCTGGTTTTGGGAGGCGTATGCGTTCCTGAAACCAGTACACGCTGGTTAAGTTATGAATTGGAAAAACTGGCACATGAAATAAATCCAGAAAACTCGGCGGCCGTTGAGTTTCATGCTTCGGAAATATTTGGCGGACGAGGCCGAATCTGGAGCAAATTCACCAAACCGGAAAGAATAGAAATTATTCGCCGTGTTCTTCTGGTTTTGGATAATGCTTATAGTAATGTCGTCGCGTTTGCCTGTGCCGTACATAAGAACTCTTACCCTTCGGATGATCCAGTAATGTTGGCATTTGAAGATTTGAGCAGCCGTTTCAATATGTTTTTGCGAAATGAAGCGTCTGACTACAATCACAAAGGCTTAATTGTTCTGGACAAAAGTTCTTACGAGACAAGTTTGCAAAACCTGTCTTTCCAATTCAGAGAGCAGGGGGATCGATGGGGAAGCTATCAACGTAACATTATTGAAACACCTTTGTTTATTGATTCCCGCGCTTCACGAATCATTCAGCTGGCTGATCATATTGCCTATTCTGTTTTTAGACGTTACAACGCCAGCGATATCAACTACTTCAACTGCATTGAAGGGAGATTTGACCAAAGGGACGGCATAATACACGGCCTGGCTCACAAACAGTTGTATAAACGCGATTGTACCTGCCCTGCGTGCATTTCGCGTCATTAGCAAGCCGGTAAGCGGGAAACGTGATGAGATTTTTAGTGACGGGCGGAGCCGGATTTTTGGGAGCGGCCCTGGCCAACCAATTAGCCGCAGAAGGGCATCTGGTGCATGTGCTGGACGATTTAAGCAACGGCCGTCCAGACATTCTGGACGGCCGTATCCAGTTCACTGCCGGCGACGTGGACGACATCCCTCTGCTCTGGTCACTGCTGGCGGACGTAGACTGCGTGTACCATCTGGCAGCGCGGGTCTCCGTGGCCCAATCACTACTCCATCCCCGTGATTACAGCCGGGTGAACGTGGGCGGCACAGTCAGCCTGATGGAAGCGATGCGGGATACGGGGGTGCGGCGGGTGGTGTTTACCTCGTCCGGGGCAGTGTACGGCCGTCAACCCCAACAACCTGTCCGGGAAGATTGCCAGCCCCAGCCAGATTCCCCCTACGCCGTCAGCAAATGGGCCGCCGAGCAATACATCCACACCATCGGCGGTTTATGGGACATCGAGACAGTCGCCCTGCGTATTTTCAACGCTTACGGGCCGGGGCAAAGCCTGCCCGTATCGCACGCCCCGGTCGTGCCCCGCTTCTTGCAGCAAATCCTCACCGGTGGTTCGGTAGTCATCTTTGGGGATGGGCAGCAAACGCGGGATTTTGTCTACGTGACAGATGTGGTGGAGGCGTTGCTGGCGGCGGCTACGGCCGTCAATGTCAATCGTCAGGTGATCAACATCGGCAGCGGGCAGGAAACCAGTATTGATGATCTCGTCGGGCAAATGAAACGTGTCACCGGCTATTCCGTTAACGTCCTCTACAACCGGGAAAAGGGAGGCGGCGTGCCCCGCCTGGTAGCCGACATCAGCACAGCGCGGGAACTGCTGGACTACCAGCCTTCCGTTTCCTTGGCTGAGGGGTTGGCACGGACTGGGGCGGAAGACGGCCGTTTTACCATCAGTTAATCCGCAGATTAGCACAGATTTTTGCAAAATCTGCGGCTACAAAACAAAAACGCCAGACCATGAAGCCTGACGTTTCCATGCCCAGGAGAGGACTCGAACCTCCACGCCCGTAAGGGCACAGGCCCTCAACCTGCTGCGTATGCCAATTCCGCC
>JALUPA010000699.1 GCA_027054335.1 Ardenticatenaceae bacterium | reverse complement strand
CATTTCTTTTGCCAGTGTGCCGGATGGGGTGACGGCCGTTACCCTCGCCATTCCCCTCTAACCCTCAATCTTTTGGCGTATATCTCACATGATTCGTATAATGTGGCAAAGCAGCAAAGTTGCAGAGCAGCGCAGTGACTTATGCCACCTTGCCACCCTGCAACCGTATATAGGAGGAACACGATGACAGAGGAAACCATGACAAACCAGTTGGTACGCGAAGTAACCGATAAATGGTGGATTGTTTTACTTAAAGGCCTCGCCGCCATTATCCTGGGCTTGCTATTCATCACAAATATTTTGGCGATAACCATTGTACTGGGCATCTATCTGCTTATCGCCGGTGCTCTGGACATTTTTCATGTTTTCACTGCTGGAGAAAACAGGGGGAATAAGTGGCTGACACTGATTGGGGGCCTTCTCGAAATAATTGTGGGTATTGTCATTTTCATTGAACCGATTTACGCTACGACTTTTTTTGCAGCCCTGAGTGTTTATTTTGTGGCCTTCGCTTCCCTTTTTGCCGGCTTCATTGCCATCATCCGGGGAATTCAACTACGCAAGCACATTGATAATGAATGGGCGTTGATTATTGGCGGCGTATTGCTGCTTATCTATGGCGGGCTGCTGTTGCTAAACCCGTTCATCTCCGCAGTAGCCCTCGCCTGGGCCATTGGCATTGCCTCCATCGTAGGGGGCATCCTGATGATCGTTTTTTCCTTCCGGCTTCGGAAATTGGGCGAAAGTCTGGATTAAGTGAGATTAGTTCAATCTTCAAGATTGAACCAATCTGTCTGAGGTTGATTATGCCAGATAACTTACACATTGGTATGTTTACCAATACCTACAAACCGGTTTTGAGTGGAGTGGTACGTTCCATCAGCAGTTTCCGGGACGCCTTGACTGAGTTAGGCCATAATGTTTTCATCTTTGCCCAGGAAGCCAGCGACTATGTGGATGAAGAGCCTTTTGTTTATCGTTACCCGTCCCTGGAAATCCCGGCCTACAAATACCCCATGACGATCCCCGTATCGCGCACCATTGACAAGGTGATCCCTACGTTACACATGGATGTGATTCACTGTCACCATCCGGCCGGTGTGGGGGAAGTGGGCGTGCGTAAGGCCCAGGAGCTAAATATCCCGGCCGTTTTTACGCACCATACCCGTTACCGGGAATACGCCCAATACGTGAAGCTGGTACCCAAAAATCTGTCAGAAAAGGTGATTGGCAGTTGGCTGCTGGATTATATGACCCGCTGCCAGCACATCATTGTGCCCAGCGAACCGATCAAGGAATCGTTGGCCGATTCTTATGGTATTACTGAGCGAGTGACGGTGATGCCCACCGGTATTGATCTGACGCCTTACAAAACGGCCGACGGCACGGCCGTGCGCCAAAAACACCATTGGGGGCCGGATCAGACCATCATCATCTCCCTGGGCCGGCTGGCCGACGTCAAAAACTGGCCGCTGCTGCTGGATGCCGTGGAAGTGGTGCTGCAAAAGCACCCGGAAGCCCGTTTTGTCCTGGTGGGGGATGGCCCGGAACGGCCGTCGCTGGAAAAGAAAGTGGCCAAAATGAGCGTCGCCGACCGCATTGAATTTGTCGGCCGCGTCCCTTACGAAGAAGTGCCCGCCTACCTCAAAGCTGCCGATTTGTTCTGCTACGCTTCTGTCACGGAAACGCAGGGGTTGGTCACGCTGGAAGCGTTGGCGGCCGGACTGCCGGTGGTTGCCGTAGACGCCAGCGGCACGTCGGAAACCGTGTCCGATGGCGTAGACGGTATCCTGACGCCGGAAGACAGCCAGGCTTTGGCCGAGGGCATGGACAAACTGCTGGCTGACAAAGAATTGTACCGCCGGATGCAAAAAGCCGCCCTGCAAAAAGCAGCCGATTGGGACATCAACGTACTTACGCAAAAGTTGCTGAACATTTATGCCCAGGCCGCAGAGGATAAAAAAGCCGGTCGTTTTGTTCAGGCGACTAAAGCTGATGATTACTTCAGCCTGAACTGGCGCAAGTTTTTCCGTTGATGATGACGTTGGCTGAATGGCAGCCTGTGTTCCGGGAATTTTTATTGCAGCAAACGGCCGTAGACGCCGCCCACGATCTGGCTCACATCCAACGGGTAGTGCAAAACGCCGTCCGGTTTGCTCAGGTGGAACAGGCCGACCTGAACGTGGTTATCCCGGCGGCCTGGCTGCATGATTGCGTGGTTGTGCCCAAAGATTCCCCGCAACGGCCGTATGCTTCTCAATTAGCGGCGGATACGGCCGTCCAATTCCTGCGCCAGCAAGCCTACCCCGATCAATATCTGGACGCCATCGCCCACGCCATTGCCGCCCACAGCTTCTCCGCCGGCATCCTGCCCCAAACCATCGAAGCCCAAGTCGTCCAGGACGCTGACCGCATTGACGCCATCGGCGCCATTGGCATTGCCCGCGCCTTTGCTGTCGGCGGGGCCTTGCAGCGGCCGCTGTACCAGCCCGACGACCCCTTCTGCCGCCAGCGGCCCCCGGACGATTCTGCGGCCACAGTGGATCATTTTTATACCAAATTATTTAAGCTGGTGGAGAGTATGCAAACGGCCGTAGCCCGCCGCGAAGCCCAAAAACGCACCCGATTCATGCGCCACTACCTGGCCCAACTGGCTGATGAAATTGGTTTGGTTGATGTAATTGAGTAATTTAATAGTTACCCAAATTACCAATTACCAAAAAAAATGAAACAATACGCCTGGATTTGGCAGACCAACGACGCCGTTTACGGCCTGCGCCTGGATTTGGCAGATGGCCTGCTGGAATGGTACGACGCCATCGGCTGCGACTGCGATGACAACACCGCCGAACAAACCCTCGCCCAATACCAGCAAACCGGCGTCCCCAACGTTATCCCTATTCCCCCGCCCGATATTCTTGCCGAACTAAATCAAGCCCTTAAAACCGCTCACCGGTAACCGATTACCGGCCCCCGCTCACTCTTCCTCAAACGTTACCGTCGTAAACGCATACAACTGCGCCTCCGGCTGCCGCCAACACCCTCCCGGCAGACCCGCCTTGTAACACAACGCCTCCAGAAACTCCTCCCGGCCCCAGCCGCGGCGCGTGGGCACGTCCGGCAGGAGCAGGCCCCGATGCCGGGTTGTTTCAATCACCAGCCCGTGCCGGCCCACTTCGATTTCCTCAATATTGTGGATGGGGAAGAGGGGCGAGAGGACGGAAATCTCGATGCGGATGTCTGGCAGTTCGGCCGGCGTCACCGGGGTAAAGCGGGGATCATTCGTCGCCGCGCTGACGGCCATCAACTGCACCACCTGGTACAGCGGCTGGTCTGCCTCCACGTGGCCGATACAGCCGCGCAGCCCCAGTGTAGGATCGGCAAAAGCGCGACCCCGCTCGTCGTGCTGCCGCCACAGCGTCACAAAAACCCCGGCATTCCGGCGCAGCGCCGGATCAGCCACGGTGACAATCTCCAGTTTCCCCGTCGTCAGGAAAGTGGTGATGGCCCGCCGGGCCAATTGTAACAGTTCTGTTTTTTGTTTGTCTGTCAGGCTGAAGTCGTTCATGCTGGCATTATAAACCGTTCAGGTAAAAAACAGGTAAGAATATACGCAAGTGACCGTCACTTCCCCAGTGACTGTCACTTTGTGAGTCGTTAGCTACAGGGTGTCCAGGAGTGCGGCGGCGAATGGCTGACCCCAATAGTAGCTGGTTTCCTGGGCGATGGTTTGGGCGCGGACGGCTTCCTGGCGGGCGGCTGCCGGCTCGTGGGCGGCCCGGTGCGCCCAGGCCAGAGCGATGCGGCAGTCTGCTTCGTAGAGGCGGTAGCCGCCGTCCGTGGCGTAGCCCAGGGCTTCGCGCAGGTCGGAGAACCTGAAGGTGATGGACAAAAGCCAAATGCGACATTGATCGACATTCGTCGAAATCATCAGCGGCGCGGCGGGCCAATTCCAGGGCTTGGGCGTCCACCTTGCAGCCGGATGCTGCGGCAGGGGGAAATTGCACCAACGGCGGCAAAGTCAGCCGACGCCGACTAAAATCCAGACCGTGAAGGTGGTCTGGGCAAACGTAGCCGCAGGGCGAAACGTCATATGAGGCGTGCTGTTTTTAACTGGCGGATGAAGGATTTGCGGTACGTCCAGGTGAAGACGAGCAGGGCCAGCAGAGAACTCCAGGCCGCCCATTGGAAGGGGGCGGCCACGCCAAACTTTTGGAGCAGGAATCCGCCAATAAAAGCGCCTGAAGCCCAACCCAGCCCGGCGACGGTGCTATTGAAGACGCCCTGGGCCGTGGCCCCCAATCCGGCCGGGGCGCTTTTGTCGGCGTAGGCCACCCCGGCAATCCACATCAGGCCGAAGCTGAGGCCGTGCAGCAGACTGATGATGAGAGCTTGCCAGGGCGCGGTCATCCCGGCATAGGCGAAGGCGCGGATGACCATAGCGGTCATGGCGACGGCCAACAGGAATTGAGCATCCCAGCGTTTGAGCAGCTTGGCGGCGTAGAGGAAGATGGGAATTTCGCTGGCGGTGGCAAAGGTGAGGGTGAGGCCCATGATGGTGGGGCTGGCTCCCATATCTTCCAAAAGGATGAAGAGGTAGTTGAGCATGATGCCCAGGCTCATCCCGGCAATGAGGGAGACACCGAGAAAGAGCAGCCAATGCCGGTTGGCGATGAGGCTGTGCAGACCGCGCCAGAACGGTTCGCTAATTGCTTCTTCGGTCATGGGCAGGCGGTAGGCGACAAAGAAAAGGAGGAGGAAGAGGGCGAGGTAGACGTAGAAGACCAGGTCTAACCCGGTGCGCTGGATGGCGAAGCCGGCAATGGCCCCGGCAAGGCCCCAGCCGTAGGACCCCCAGACTCGTTGACGGCCGTATTCATCTTTCTGCTCGCCCAATGCTGCCAAAACGGAATTGTCTACCAGGGGAATGATGGGGGCGAGAAAAAAGGCGTAGAGGGTGACGACGGGGAGGAGCAGGATGAAGGTGGCCGCTTGCAGCATGAGGTAGACGCTTACGGCCGTGCCGATAATAGCCACCAGCAGAAGTAAATGATGCTTATGCGTGGCGTCGGCAATTGCGCCCCACACTGCCGCGCTGATCAGCGTGGCCAGGGGCACGATGCCGGTCAGCAGGCCGATCTCCCGTCCCGATAGGCCCAATCCCTGGTAGTACAGGGCCAAAAAGGGCATCAAATTGGCAGCCGCAGCGAAAAAGATGAAGTAAAAGGCTTTAGCGATGATCATATGGGGAATTGTACCGGTTGCCGGGAAAAGAAGCACAGATTTTGTCCCTAAAAATAGGGACAAGGAAATCGTCAGGAATGGGGACGGCCGTATTTTCTGTTTCCCGTTACAATGAGATGGTTCAATCTCCCGGATTGAACCAATTTGCGACGATTACCATAATCTATGGAGGCTGTGTGCAGCTGTCAACGCCAACCCCGCATGAAACGATAGACCTCAGCGGTTTACGCTGCCCCCATCTTGTTGTCGCTACCATGAAAGCGTTACGTTCTCTGGAACGGGGCCAAATTCTCCAGGTTATCACCACCGATTTGAATTCACCCTCCAATATGACGGCCTGGTCCCGCCAGAGCGGCCATGAATTGTTGGAGTTGTATGATGAGGACGGCCGTTTCTATTTTTTCTTCAGACGTGGCGAGGAAACGGCCGTTTCCAGTATGCCTTTGGAGGTAATTGAGTAATTGGGTAATTATGTAATTACCTAATTGCTCAGTTACTCAATTACCAAATTTTTCAGGAAGGAGATATGACCATAGACGCCCCCGTATCAGTTGGCACAAAGCCCAAAAATTACGGCTTTGTCATAGATAACCGCAAATGTATTGGTTGTCACGCCTGTTCCACCGCTTGCAAGAGCGAGAATGAAGTGCCTTTAGGCGTCTATCGCACCTGGGTTAAGTACGTGGAAACAGGCGCGTACCCCGATACCCGCCGCCACTTTCAGGTGACGCGCTGCAACCACTGCGCCAATCCCCCTTGCGTGCGTATCTGCCCCACCCAGGCGATGTACCAGCGGGCGGACGGCATTGTGGAGTTTGACAACAGCGTGTGTATTGGCTGCAAGGCGTGTATGCAGGCCTGCCCTTACGACGCCATCCACATTGACCCCAACACGAATACGGCCGCCAAATGCCATTACTGCGCCCACCGCACGGACATTGGCCTGGAACCGGCCTGCGTGGTGGTCTGCCCGGAACACGCCATCATTGCCGGGGATATGAATGATCCGAACAGTGAAATCAGCCGCATTCTGGCCCGACGGGACGTGACGGTGCGCAAGCCGGAGCAGGGCACGTCGCCCAAGCTGTTTTATATTGAAGGGAATGACGTGTTGATGCACCCGACGGCCGTGCCCCGCACTCCGGAAACGTTCATGTGGGCGGACGTAATTCCCCTGCACGGCGGCGAAAATGGGCATCGTACGGAAACTCCAGCGGCTAACGGCAATGGCGCAGTCTCACAGCATTCCAACGGTACGCCCCTGCGCCAGCCGCAGCCGCAGGGCCAGCCTAACAACGGCCCGATTCAGTTTGGCAGCACAGTGGCGGAACATATGGTGCAGGTAGGCTACAACGCCCAGCACAAAATCCCCTGGCATTGGCCGGTACCCGCTTACCTGGTAACGAAGGGATTGGCGGCCGGGTTGTTTATGATTTTGGCTTTGGGCTGGTTGTTTGATTGGTTCCCCTTTGATGGGTTGACGGCCGTAGCCGGCGGCCTGGTTTCTGTTGTTTTCATGCTCCTGACGACGGCTTTCCTGGTTTACGACCTGGAACGGCCGGAACGCTTCCTTTATATACTGCTGCGGCCTCAATGGAAAAGCTGGTTGACGCGGGGCGCGGTATTCCTGATTAGCTTCAGCACGGTGGGCGGCGTCTGGTGGCTGTTGGAAATGCTGGATTATTTGGGCGTATTTCCGGCGGCAGATGGGATACGGCCGTACCTTCTCATTCTCGGTTTCTTTTTGGCGATTGGCGTGGCCGTTTACACCGCTTTCCTCTTTGCCCAGGCCGAAGGGCGCGACCTGTGGCAAAGTTCTCTGCTTCCCTTCCACCTGATTGTGCAGGCTGTGGTGATGGGCAGCGCAGCCTTGTTGATTATTGGCGCAGTTGTGAACCCGGAATTGCAATTTATTCGGGTCAACGCCGCTATCTTTATCGTCGCCTTGCTGGTGGATTTGTTCCTGGTGTTGGCGGGCGAGTTTGGCATCCCGCACGCGACGGAGGTGGCGGCCCAGGCAGCGCATGATATTAGTCACGGCCGTTACCGTCGTTACTTCTGGGGCGGCAGCATTACCATTGGCCACGTTGTCCCTTTGCTGCTGATGTTGGCGGCTATCTTCTTTGGCGGCGGCCCGCTGGTTGTCATCTTGGCCGGCTTGGCCGCCATTGCGGGCATGTACGCCTACGAATACGCCTTTGTGATGGCCCCGCAAGATACTCCAAATAGTTAGGTTGCCACATTCACGGTATAATCGTGTCAGTCAGTGTGGCAATCAAAAAGGAGTTTAAAATGAAAAGACAATTTACTTTTTCCAAAAAGCCTTATGTCTACATATGGCTCTTACTCACTATGCTCATATTTGCAGCATGTAGTAGCCCAACTTTGGAACCAGGCGTTGAATCTGGTACAGAATTATCTACTGGCGATTCTCAAACTCAACAATCATACCCCGCACCAGAGCAACCTGTTG
>JALUPA010000698.1 GCA_027054335.1 Ardenticatenaceae bacterium | reverse complement strand
GCAGGCTGGGCGCAGGAAACCATCAACCATATCTCTGTAGCCCACCAGTTTGCCGACCGCTTTATTGCCGGAGATACGATTGCCGAGGCAATTGCTGTCAGCCGGACGATAAATCAGAAGGGCATTACCACGACTCTCAATTATTTGGGCGAGCACGTATCCAATCCCCGGGAGGCGCTGGCTGCCCGTAATGAGATTACCCGGCTGATGGACGCCATTCACGAGAGCGGTATTCAGGCGTATGTGTCGGTGAAGCCGAGCCAGTTGGGGTTGCAGGTCAGCCCGGATTTGTTGTATGAGAATATGCGGGCGCTGCTGGAACACGGCCGTAGCACCCAAATCAAAATCCGCATGGACATGGAAGATCACACCACCACAGACACCACCCTGGACATTTATCGCCGCCTGCGGGACGAGGATGGCTTCGGTCACAACGTCGGCGTCGTCATCCAGGCATACCTGTACCGTTCCGAGGCGGACATTCGCCAGCTTGTAGAAGAGGGAGCCTGGGTGCGCCTGTGCAAAGGGGCCTACGCCGAACCGCCGGAAATTGCCTTCCCGCAAAAAGCGGATACGGACAGCAACTATATTCATCTGGCGACGATGATGCTCAGTGAACAGGCCCGGCAAAACGGTATGTTCCCTGCCTTCGCCACCCACGACGAGCGCATGATTCAAGCCATTCAAACCTATGCCACCGAAAACGACATCTCGCCCCAAGCGTTTGAATTTCAGATGCTGTATGGTATACGGCCGTCGTTACAAGAAAAGCTGGTGGCAGATGGCTACCAGATGCGGGTCTACGTGCCCTACGGCACAGCCTGGTACCCCTATTTTGTGCGGCGATTGGCAGAACGGCCGGCGAATTTGTGGTTCTTTACCAGTAATTTGGTGAAGGAGATTCGGTAATCGGTGGCCGGTTATCAGTTGACCAAATACCGATTACTGATTACCGATTACCGATTACCTTTTCCCACAACGGCGGGCCAAGCAGCAGCAACCCGATAATAACCGCGCCAATAGCGCCCACCAGCACGGCCGCAGCCGCCACGTCTTTAGCCACTTTGGCCAGGGGGTGATATTCCGGGGAGGCCATGTCTACGAGGGCTTCGATGGCGGTGTTCATAAACTCGGCCATCCACACGGCCATGAAGGTGAGAATAAGAATAGCCCATTCCTGACGCGGCCGTTTCAGCCAGAGAGCCAGCAGGATAACGGCCGTGGTAATCACCGCATGTATCCAGGCATTATGCTGCGTCCGCAGCACATACCACCACCCGGCAAAAGCATACCGAAAGCTCCTGGCCCGATTGTAAATTTCGGAACGGCCGTTATTTTTCATAGTAATTGGGTAATTGGTAACTGGGTAATGAGCGGCAACCGAATACCGATTACCGATAACCGATTACCGGCAGCTGCTCACTCCTCCGGCGGCGCAGTTACTTCCGACCCCACCTGCGCCAGAATTGAAGCCTGGACGCCCCACATCAAATCCTTATCCTCTGGCGTCTCGTGATCATACCCCAGCAAATGCAGCGTGCCATGCACCGCCAGCAACTGCAATTCCGACTTCAGGCTATGCTGCTCCGCAAAAGCGCGGCGTTTAGCATAAGGCACAGAAATAGCAATATCCCCCAGATGCAGTTTATCCGGTGTACCCGGCATTACCTCGCCGGCCGGAAAGCTGAGGACGTCGGTCGGTTCGTCAATACCCAGATAGGCATTATTCAAATCGCGCAGTTGGTCATCATTCGTCAGCAAGATGTTGACGGCAGAACGGGCGCGCACATTTTCGTGCCGTAATGTCTCGTTTACGGCCGTGCGGATACCAAACACAATAGACTGGGGTACTTTCACTTTTTGTTGCATCTGAATACGATAATAGCGCATAAGTCCTTTTAACCTTGTTCGTCCTCGATCATTTCCTCAGCAATTTGTTTCGCCAATTCGGGCGCCAGGGGTTGGGCGGGCTGGTCATTCTCATTGTGAAGAGATTCCGCCTGGGTTACGGCCGTTTCCAGGACAGCTTCTTCGCGGAGTACAGCCGCAGGCTCCTCCGCCACTTCCAGTTCTTCATTGCCCGGATACTTCACCCGCACATGGAAGCGCCCCTTCAACGTCTTAATAAACGACTCTCGAATCAAATGAATATCCCCCAGCGTCAATCCCGACTCATCCAACTGCCCCTCCGTCAGATCATCATCAATCAACGTATTCACCAGCTTCTCAATCGCCTTCTCACTGTTCGGCTGCAACGCCCGTGACGTAGACTCCACCACATCCGCCAGCATCATAATCCCTACTTCCCGCGAGCGGGGGCGCGGCCCCGGATAGCGGAACTGCTCCCTGTCCACTGCCGCCTCATCCCCGGCCATCTCCACTGCCTTGTGATAAAACCCCTTCACCAGCCGCGTCCCGTGATGCTGGGCAATAAACTCCCGAATCCGATCCGGCAGTTTATACTGCTTCGCCAAATCCAGCCCATCCGTCACGTGACTGATGATAATGCGGGCGCTGGTGTAGGGGTCCAGCGAATCATGCGGGTTGACGCCTTCCTGATTCTCACTGAAAAAGGGCGGTCGGTTCATCTTACCAATATCATGGTAAAAAGCGCCCACCCGGATGAGCGTACTGTTCGCCTTAACTTTGTCAGCCGCCTGCTCCGCCAGATTAGCCACCATGATGCTGTGATGGTACGTGCCTGGCGCACGCCGCAGCAACTCTTGCAGCAAAGGATGATCCAGGCGGGATAATTCCTGAAGCTGCAACGTCGTCGTGATGCCAAACAAAATGCCGATCAGGAAAAACCCCACCAAAGTCAAGGCAGCCGAAAGAATCCCGTTACCCAAAGCCGTGCCCAGCAACGGCAGCATATCCAGCACTTCCGTCGTCGGCTGGTTGATGCGAAACATGACGATGACTACGCTATAAGCAACCGCTGCCGCCAAACCGGAGCGGAAATAGGCGTTAAAACGCTCTGTGTCCCGTAGTGTCAATACAGCCAACACCCCGCCAGCCACCACATACAAGGCCAGTTCCAGCGAATTAGGCACGGCAAAACCAATCAATCCGGCCAATACGGCCGTCACAACCACAGAAAATCGCGGGTTAAATATAACGCCCACCAACATGGACAAAGCAGCCATAGGGAACCAGTAGATAAACATACTGTTATTATTGGCCAGCATAAAACTAGCCAGCAAAGCAAACAGCAAAATCAACAGTTCCAGCGCACTCAGGTAACGGATGCTGTTTTGCTGCCAGGCAGTGCGATTGTACTGATTCCAATACATGGTAATAACGACCACGCCCAACAGGGAAGCCATAAAAATAGCCAGCACCGTAGGCCAAATACTTTCTTGTTCCAGCAGCCCCAATTGAGCCAGCTTTTCCAGGTCAGAAGCAGTCACAATATCCCCTTCCCGCAAAATACGCTGCCCAGCAGCAATGGTAACGGGGAATGGTTCGATGTCTGCGACAGCCTCCTCCCGCATCCTCTCCGTCTTTTCCGGATCGGGTATCACAGTGGGGATAATAAATTGGGGAGCCAAAGCGATGACGACCCGTTCCTGCGTCGGCGTCAAGGTCAGGCTGGCGGCGCGGCTGGCCCGACGTTGGTAATCACGCAACCGGTCTTCCCGAATATCCTCCCGCATCAAGTCACCCACAATGCGGGACACCTCGCTCTTTACCTGCTCATATTCGGCCGAGGTCAACGAGAGTAAATCCTGCCCCACCTGGTCTTCAATGGTCAACCCGTCTATAGCTTGCAAATAGGCCAGCTTAGTCTCCATGTCCACCTGCGTATCTGCCCGGACGGTATCCATGAAGGCAAAGATAGCGGCAACCTGCTGTAATTGCTGGCGGCCAATGTCTTCCCCTTCCGGCTGGCGGTATTGTTCCGGCACGCTGGCCCGCGCTTCTTCCTGGGCCTGCTTCAGGCGCAGGTCGCTGTTGAAGGTGATGGTTCGGGGGGCAAAAATATCTTCGGGAGCCGGTTCCCCTTCTTTCACGGTGACGCTGGCGGATGAAAGCAAATTAAGCGAAAAAATCAGGGTAAGGCCCAGCGTCAGGGTAATGGTAAATATCCAGAGCATGGAACTCTGAATTGTTTCCTGCCAGCGTGATTGCCCGGTAGCTGATTTCATGGATTGGTAATTGGGTAATTGGTAATCAGATAATTGGTAACTGGGCAATTACCTGATTACCAATTACTAATTACTTTTTGCTCAACAAACCCCGCACAACTTCGTTAACGAGACGGCCGTCCGCCTTCCCTTTTAGTTGGGGCATTAACCGGCCCATCACTTTGCCCATGTCCTTCACGTCCGAGGCGTTTACCTCGGCAATGGCCTGGGCTGCCAGTTGTTCTATCTCTTCCCGGTTCATCATTTGGGGCAGGTAGGATTCGATAATGACCAGTTGGCGGCGTTCTTCTTCCGCCAATTCCGGCCGGCCGGCTTTTTCATAATCGGCAATACTTTCCCGGCGTTGTTTGACCTGTCGGGTCAACACAGTCTGGACGCCAGCGTCATCCAATGTAATTTGCCGGTCAATCTCTTCCTGCTTGATAGCTGCCTGTAACAAGCGCAAGGTATCCCGCTTTTCCTTGTCACCGGAACGCATGGCATCTTTTACATCCGCGTTTAGCTGTTCTTTTAAGGTCATCGGTTAACCTCCTGGTAAAATTGTAACACTGGTGGGGGGGGTGTCAACTGGACTAGAGATTGGAGATTGGGAGATTAGAGATTTTTCCAGTTGCCAAATCTCCAATTCTCTAATCTCTTTGCAAAACTGTGTACAAGCTCAAATTTCCTTCACGGCCGTCACTACGAAACCGTTCTATAATAGTCAACCCGGCAGCCTGGGCCAGCGCGGTAGTCTCTGCCTCGTCAATCATACAGACATACCGGTACGAAAAACCGTCCCGCTGCCAAGTGAGCAAGTAATCATTGGCCTCCATATCTGCCGCAGATAGGCCGATTTCCGACCAGTAGCGCACTTTACGCTGCTGCCGTTCACTATCCATAAATTGCCAGGTGGAAAGGAAGATACGGCCGTCTTCCCTCACTCTCTGCCCCATCTCCTGCAACAACTGCACCCGGTTTTCCCGTCCCGGAATGTGATGCAGGGCTGCCAGACAAGCCACCACGTCAAACTGGCCTAACTCCGCCAGGCTGCCCGGCTGGCTCAAATCCCGCTGGTAAACTGTGCCGCCAGTCATCTCCTGGGCAATTTGCAGCAGTTTCCCGCTGAAATCCACTCCTGTATACCGGGACAGCGCCCCCTTTTGCCGCAGATAATGCCCGAAACGGCCGTTGCCGCAAGCCACATCCAGCAAATCCACCGGCGTACCCGGCAGCGCCGCCAACAGCCTGTCAAACCCCGGATTGATCGGCCGGCGCGTCTGGGAAAACGATTCGGCAAAGGAATCGTAAAAGGTCTGGTTCAGGGTAAGGAGTTTTTGGATGGTTTTGGGGTGCATGTTTTTTGGAGATCAGCGTGCAAAGAATCAACGCAACACTTGACTAAAACCCCAAGCGGCGCAGGGTGCTTTCTACCGAAGAAACGTAACTGCCGCCAAAAAGCCGGACGTGTACCAGCAGGGGGTACAAATTGTAAATATCGCGGCGCGTGTCGAAAAATCCGGGGCGCAACGGCCGTATCTCCTCATACCGCCGGAAAAAAGGCTGCCCAAACGTGCCAAACAGTGTCGTGAAGGCCAGTTCAATCTCCGGGTCGGCGTAATAGATGGCCGGGTCTACAAAACCGGTGATACGATCTTCCGCCGCCAGCACATTCGTCGTCCACACGTCACCGTGAATCAGCGACGGCCGTGCCGGTTCCATCAGCCATTCATCCAGGTGTCCGCAAAACGTCTCCAACCGGGCCATGAGTGACGCGGGCAGCCGCCCTGCCTCCAGCGCCATCTGTCCCATAAACATCAGCCGCCGCTCCCGGAAAAAGTCCAGCCAGGAAACCATTGGCGTATTTAATTGGGGCAAACCGCCAATCAGTGTATCCCATTCCAGACCATACGCCGGCGCGGTAACGTTGTGTAAATCGGCCAACAGTTCCGCCGCGTGTTCCTGTGCTTTGGCGGAAAAACGGCTCTGCCCCGGCAAAAATTCCATGATGAGCAGGCGGGGCGCACTATGCCGCACCGTCGGGACGGGCAGGCGGCTGTTTTCCTTCAGGTAGACCAGCATCCGCCCCTCGATCTCCAGTTTGGGGTGACGGCCGTCGTCTGCCTTTACCACTACCGTCTGCCCATCCGCCAGCCGCACCCGGTACACCTGCCCAATGCAGCCGCCGCTCAGGGGGGCTATATCGCTGGCGGGTTGGGTTACGGCCGTTTCAATTTCCTTTCGCACATCCATGATTCGGTATTTGGTAATCAGTAAGCGGTAATCGGTTATCGGCCGCTGAACAGCGATTACCGATTACTGTTCACCAATCTGGCGCACGACAACGTTATCAAAAGCAACTTTGGTATGAGGCTGGATAAAAGTACCGGCGTCCAGAGCGATATTGCCGCGGAGATAGGTGTTGTCCGTTATTTGCTGCACCAACTGATCGTTGACGTAAACAGCGATATTCGGTCCGTTCGCCTCTACCTTTAGCCGGTTTGCCACACTGATCCCCTGTTTGATGGCCTCCGTTTCCGTCCAGTCATCCACAAAGCGCGTCCAGGAACCGTCCCCGTTACGCCGTTCCAGCATGTATTGGCCGTTGCCGTTGATCTCAAAGCGGTAAAACCGGCCGGGGTCCTGCACCCGGAACAAGACGCCGTAGGTATTGCCCAGATCGCCGCTGGTCTGACGGCCGTTTACCTCCAAAATAAAATCGTCAAACGTGTGGTCCGCCAATGTGGAAAATTGCAATGTATTGGGGGCATTTAATTCAATAACAAGCTGCTCATTGATGACGGCCGTGACCCCCTGCGCATCCCCCTCAATTTCCCAGCTACCCGTCTCTCCCGGCGCAAACGAGTCCGAAAACAACATGTCCGGCGCTGCCGGCGGCGCATCTCCGCCGCCGGTACAGCCCGCCAAAAATATGACCCCCAAAATAGAAATGAATAAATAACGCATATTTACGGCGCGGCCACACTAAAATCGTCAAAATGAACTACGGCTGCCCCCGGTTCCAACGTGCTGACGCCCACACCCACATCCCCGCGTACAAACGTAGGGTCTTCTATGGTAGTCAGGGGGATGCCGTTCACAGACAAGCTCAACTGGTTGCCGGCACAGGTTGCTCGAATCAAATTCGTCGCCACACCCTGATTGATGACATCGGAAAAAACATACTGCCCGTTATCGGTCAGATAAGTGATCTGGTCGTTACCCGTCTGGTATTTGCCAATGGCGTAATAACCATCCCCGCTAATCAGGAAAATGTAAAAATTATTTTCGTCCTGGTAGCGGCAAATTACCCCGTAAGCATTGTTGTCCGGGCCGCTTACCTGCCGCGCCGTTGCAGTAATCACCACATTGTCAAAATCACGCCCCGGATTCGTCCACCAGATTTGGCCGGGCTGGCTGGTGCTGATGCTCAGAACGCCATCAGCAATCTCTACCACTGCACCGCCCTGACTATACTGTCGCCAGCCGCAGTCCTGGTCACCGTTGAAATCATCCTTAAACAACATCCCTTCCCCTTCACAACTATCCGGGGAGGCGTTAATCAACCCGCAGGCAGACAAGAACAAGGTGGACAAAAGAATAAACAA
>JALUPA010000697.1 GCA_027054335.1 Ardenticatenaceae bacterium | reverse complement strand
GCTGTAACTGTCGCGGTCGGTTGGGGCTGGGTTGGGGCGGCCGTCGGGGAGGGCGTAGGTGTATCGGTTACGGCCGTTGTCGCGGTAGCTGTGGGTAAAGGGAGGGTCGCTGTGGGGGATACGGCCGTAAGTGATGGCGTCACCGTCGGCGGGAAAGGAATGATTACCGACGGCGTCCGGGCCGGCAGGGAGCGGGTCACAGCCAATTCCGCTTCATCCGTCGCTGCCAGACGAATCACAATGTCCTGATCCAGCGGGGCAAAACGAACTGCATCATTCCCGCCATAATCAGCTGAATTTTTGGCGTGCATACTTGTGGGCAGCACCCCGCCTGAATTCTTGGGCAGCGCCAGCCAGGCCGCGCCAAAAATAAAAACAAACGTCACCAGCAGGGCCAGAAGCAGCGTCGTATAAAAGCGACGCCGGCTCGACCACAGTCTGGATTGAAACCCCGTTTGCTTGTCTGGCGGCTGCACAATACTTTTATCCAAGTTGGGGCAGGCAGATGGTAAACGTGCTGCCTTGGCCCACTTTACTGACCACAGAAACTGCACCGTCGTGCATTTCCACAATCGTGCGAGTGATGTACAGACCCAGACCCATACCCCGCGCGGTCATATTAATCTCATTATTGACCCGGAAAAAACGCTCAAACAAGTGAGGCTGATCGGCCGCCGGTACGCCAATACCGTTATCCTGAACGGTCACACAAACGTTGTCGTCTACGGCCGTAACCGTCAAATTCACCTGCCCCCCCGCGGGCGTATAGCGCAAAGCATTACTGATCAGATTATCCACCGCCCATTCCAGATTCTCAATATCCGCATTCACCCACATATTCAATTGGGGTAAATGGACAGCCAGCAACACCCCTTTGGCTTCGTAGCGGGGCAGCCACTTAGCCCCCAACTGCCCCAGCAAAGCGGCCACATCCACCCGCTGCCGTTCCATGTGGATGGTGCCGGCCTGAATTTCGGAAATATTGATCAACTGGTTAATCTGATGTTCCAATTGATCACTTTCCTTGCTAATTGTTTGGATAAACTGGCGCTGCTTATCATTCATTTGGCCGTTGCCCGACTGCTCAACCAGATGGGTGTACAGTTTTATAATGGTCAGCGGCGTGCGCAGTTCGTGAGAGATACTGGTGATAAAAGCCGATTTCAAACTTTCCGCCTCGGCCTCTTGCGTAACGTCCCGCAGCACAATTACACTGCCTATTTTCTCACCCTCCGGCGATTTTACCGGCGCGGCCGAAGCGCTGAGAATGCGGCTGCCAATTTTGTACCGTTGAATAGCAGATGCCCCGTTATTGGCGTCGGTTGGCAAGGCGAGAATTTGCAGCAGGGAATCGGTCATAAAATCTTCCGGCATGTTTTCCAGCAAACGGTGAGCGGCCGGATTGGTGTTGATGATCTGGTTATCGTTATCCAGCACGATCACCCCATCGGCAATACTGCTGACAATGGCTTCCAACTGGCCGGATTTACTTAACAGTTCCCGGTTGCGCGTGGCCAGGGTTTCAGTCATCTGGTCAAAGGATTGGGCCAGACGGCCGATTTCGTCTCGTTTGTGGATGCCGGAGCGCCGGTCCAGGTCACCGGCCGTTACCGCTTCGGCCGTCTCCACCAGGCGGTTTACCGGCACGGTAATACGCCGGGCAATCATAAACCCGCCCACGAACACGGCCACAACCGCTAAAACGAATACGGCCGTAAACTGAGACCGGCTCGTGGCTAACGTACTGACCAGAAAATTACTGGGCAAGGCCACACTGTACAGACCAAAAGATTGATCCCGCATCCGCCATTCGCCAAAAGCCAGGGCGTATTGCTGGCCGAAAACATTGACGTAGCGGTAAGGTACGGACTGGTCGGCATTTTGGCTGACAGTCTGGTACAACTGCGGCGATTCCGTTAACGTAGTCATCACCGCCTCATATCCTGCCGGATCATCCTGGAACATGGTCTGGATACCTTCTTTGCCCCCACCCAACGACGTACCCAGAATTTGGCCGTCTTGATCATACAGCGTCACGTGAGCCACCGCATTGCGCGTCAAATCCAGCAGCATCCGGTGGACATACGTCCCCACCAACGCCGCACCTGCCGGCCGCCCGGCAAAAAAGAGGGAGCTGATTGTAAAAAACATCAGCCCGTCATCCGTTTCCGTCACAAAAACATATTTATTGCCCAGCGTATCCATCTCATCATTCAAAGCGCGCTGGACAGCCGGTATCAGGGCAAAATCGCCGCCGCTGGTTTCCACACCTTCGTCAACAGCCCCCTCCGGCAAATGCCGCCAACCGTAAATCTCCTGCCCCTCTTTATCCAAAAACAGGACAGCGTCGGTATTGCTATTGATGATGATTTGGGGAGCTAATTGGGCAAGTACGGCCGTATCCCCCGCCGCCACAGCCTGGGGGACGCCCTCCGTGCCCATGACCGCCCGCAAAGTTTGCAACTGGTGTTCCTCGTGGCGCACAATGCCCGCCGACACCATCTGCCCGGCATCTACCAATTGATTGTTGATACGTTCTGCCAGGGAACTGGCTACCAAATTGGTGATGATGTACGCGCCTACACTGGCTACCGCCAGGGTCAGCAAGAAGTAGGGGATGATAATTTTGGTTCCGATGCTCAGGCTGAAACGTTTCATATGGGTTACTACTCACTACAGATGCTTCATGGTCAATACGGCCGTTGCGCAAGCACACCACTTTTTCTGCCCTACATATTAAAAGATATGCCTGTTCAATCCGGTAAAGGCATCGTGAAAAATGCGGCTAAATTAAATTTGTAGCCCGATTTTGTAAATCAGACGGCGATTGACAAAATTGCCCTACATTACCGGGGCCAGCCACTGCACCTCACCTGTCTCAGATGAGCGCAGGGCGGCTTCAATAACCTGCAACTGCCATACCACCTCATGCGGCGACACAGGTACAGGGCCATCCCGGCGCAAGGCACTCACAACACCCCGGTAAAAGCCCCCATAATCCCCCGGCTCCGTTTCAATCAGGTCAACATCATCCTGATTGAGCCACAATTGGCCCCATTTATAGCTGTCTTCCCGGCCCCAATCAGCGCCGCCGGGCATCTCCCCTGCCACCAGACGATCTTCCTGGGGGTCCAGACCCATTTTCTGGAAGACGCCGTTTTTGCCCCGCAGATGAAAGCGAAAGACGGGGCAGGGATTGAGCATATCAATTTCCAGTAAGGCGTGTAAGCCGCTGGCAAAATGCAGGTTGAGACGCATCAAATCGTCTGCGGCGCTGCCCAGGCGCTGCGTCTCTATCTGGGCGTACACCGTTTGCGGCGGACCAAAGAGGCAGATGACCTGATCAATCAGGTGCGGCCCCAAATCATAGAGCAGGCCGTGGGTCACGTCCGGTTCGCTTTTCCAGGTGGCCCGGCCTTGGGGAACAGGTTCGTAGCGGGGCCAGTGGCTTTCGTAATAAGTGACGTCCCCCAGCGCATCGGCAGCCAGGAGCTTTTGCACGGTCAAAAAGTCGCCGTCCCAACGCCGGTTTTGGAAGGGGATGAAGAGCCGTCCCGCCGTTTCAGCTTCGCGGATAATAGTTTGCGCTTCGGCGCTGGTGGCCGCTATCGGCTTTTCGACGACGACGTGCTTCCCGGCCCGCAGGGCGGCTACGGCCTGGGGCAAGTGCAGCCGGTTGGGCGAAGCCAAAACGATCAAATCCAGACCGGGATCCGCCAATAACGCTGCAAAGCTCTCCGCTACCTGCACCTGGGGAAATAAGTCCGGCTCCGGGGTACGGCTGGTAACAACGGCCGTCAGTTCCAGCCCTTTTGTTGTTTGGATAAATGGCGCATGAAAATAACGGCCGCCCAATCCCCAACCGACCAAACCTACCCTGAAATTTTTCCGGGTATCGTTCATTTGCCCCTCCTTAGGTATATTGTCCAGAAATTAGTTCGTAGTAACGACTTTAGTCGTCCAGACCGCTAAAGCGGTTACTACAAACCAAAACGGGAAGTAATTTTTAGATGATTACTTAAAGATATAGGATAATTTTGTAAATCGGGCTAAATCATACAGTTGGCAGTTCCAGGTAAAAAGTGCTGCCCTGTCCCAGCTCACTTTCAACGCCAACCCGGCCGTCCAGCCGGTCAGCAATGCGCTTGACGATGGAGAGTCCCAGGCCCTGGCCTTCGATGTGAGCCTGGTGTACCCGCTCAAAGGGAAGGAAGATGCGCTGCTGGGCTTCGTAAGAGAGTCCCTGGCCGTTGTCCCGCACCCAAAAACGGGTACGGCCGTCAGCCAAAGTCGTCGCGCCCAGTTCAATAACAGGCGGGTCCCCGCTATATTTGAGAGCATTGCTCAGGTAATTCATCCAGATTTCTTCAATCCAGGGCGCATAACCCAAAGCCAAAGGCCATTCTTCCGCCACAGAAATTCGGGCTTGCTTTTCCTCAATTATGCGGTTTAACCTTTCCAGAATGGTGGCAATAACCTGCCCCATCTCTACAGGATAGAGGGTTACCTCTTCCTGGCCGCGGATGGTGGCCAGGAGGAGCAGGCTGTTGATAATGTCGTTCATTTTACGGCCGTTCCAGACAATCCTGTCCAGGAATTGCCAGCGTTGTTCCCCCGTAAGATCATCTGCCCGACTTTTCAACACCTCGGCATAGCCCACAATAACATTGATAGGCGTCTTCAAATCGTGAGCTACAGTGTGGGCAAAGGCATCCAATTCGGCATTTTGCGTTTCCAGTTCGGTCATGTAACGGTGCAACGTTTCCTGGTTCTGTTTCCGCGCCGTAATATCTTCCGATACTTTAAGGTAATGGGTAACCTGCCCCGCCTCATCCAGAATAGGCGCAAAAGCAGCTTCTTCCCAGTACAAGTCGCCGTTTTTCTTGCGATTGCACCACTCGGCGCGCCAGATTTCCCCGGCAGAGATGGTCTGCCACAGTTCATCGTAAAGTTCCGGCGGGTGGACGCCGGATTTAAGGATACGGGGATTCTGCCCCATCACTTCGGCAGGCGCATAGCCGGTTAAATTGGTGAAGGTGGGATTGACGTACTCAATTGCCCCGTCCAGATCAGTAATAACGACGGCGACAGGGGTCTGCTCAACGACGCGGGAGAGCTTACGCACGGTTTCTTCGGCCTGGCGGCGGGCAGTAATGTCAATGCCGTATTCGACCATGTGGGTGAGACGGCCGTCATCATCCAGCAGAGGAAAGGCGTGGATTTCCATATGACGGGGACGGCCGTCTTTGTCGTAATGAATGTGTTCCACGACGGCGGATTGGTTGTTTTGCTGCACCATTTTCAAGGGGCAGGGATGGTCACGGCCGTCGCAAGGCGTATCGCGGCGATGGGTCAGAGCATAACAGGTTTGCGCTTCACCCACACCCAATTCACGGGCAGCCTTATTAGCCAGCACAACCTGGTAAGTCTGCACGTCAATCACATACAACGGATCAGACATAGCTTCCAGCACGCCCCTCAACAATCGGGCCTGCTGGTCATTTTGAATGACGTTTAAGGTAAGACGCGGTAGACTTTCCGGGGTCATCTTTTTATTCCCATGGCGGTATTGACGGAACTGCCCGCATCAACTTGATGCGACTTGGGTACACCACTATAACAATAATCAATTTATCCGTTTTGATCAAATGTCAGGGTGGTAGGCGACGCCCGAATAGTACATTTTCCCGTAGCCTGTTTACCCCGGTCAGGCTGAGGTGGATCACTTTTCTACCGGCAGGCCGGCCGCCTCCCATGCCAGAATACCGCCGGTCATGTTGTGGATATTGGTAAAACCTTGCTCCCGCAAATACTCAGTGACCTGACCGCTGCGATTGCCGCTGCGACAGGTGACGATGACTTCTTTGTCGGTGGGGATTTCGTCCAGCCGGTTAGGAATCTCGTTCATGGGGATGAGGGTGATGTCTGGGATGTGGCCTTCGTCATACTCCCACTGCTCACGCACGTCAATGACGAACACATCGTCGCGGTCCTTTACGGCCGCGACGGTTTGCACGTCCACATCCGGGCCAAGCGTAGTGACGTCAATCTCTTGGGGCGCTTCGGCTGCCGGAGCCGGGGTCGCCTGCCCGCCGCAAGCAACTAAGGTGATTGTCAGTAAGGCCAGCAAAATCCAAATTGTTCGTTTCAACATGATTAAAAAACACTCCTCTTGATTTAGTTTCATTTGTTAGATGCCGGCCTGGCTTAAATGTGACACCCATTCTTTCCCCAAAATGGTTCATTCTTGGCGAATGAACCATTTTGAAAACGCATCCTCACAAAAAAAAACAGGCTGACCATCGGCCAGCCCATCATGGAGAAGGAAAAAAAGCGTTGAAAATATATCAGCTTTCTTTACGGGTTGATAAATGGAGCGGGGCATACAAGGGGCAGAAGCCGATGACGGCCGTTACCGCAAAAACGGCCGCCAGAATACCCAGCACAAGAGCTAACCACCCCGCCACCGTGCCCGTCACAATAAGGCCTACAAATACCAGAGCCAAAACAATACGAACAATCCGATCTATTGAACCAACATTCTTTGTCATCACAAACCTCCGAAACTCAAACTTCTTCAACTGATAAAATTTTGCGCCAGCAAGACAAGGCCGGTAATCAGACCCACACACAACACACAAACAACTGCTAATTTCAAGAGTTTTTTTCCTGTTGAATCTTCCATCTGCTTACCTCACCTTGCCAATCTGCTCTTTAGACGGATAAATAGATAAAAGGTTACAAAATTGGATTTGACCAATGCCGGTCCATCCCGCTATAGTAAAAGGAAAAAGGAAGGTCATCGGTTTCTATAAAATACCCAACAGCCAGGGGGCAAGAGGGAGCACATTATATGTCCGATATACAAAGACAAATTACCACGCTTAGTACCCAGGCAAATTCATTAGACGACAGCGATCCTAAGCAGGCGTATAAGCTCTGCCTCTCAGCATATCAACTGGCCGTCAGTCATCCTGATGAAGTAGACAAGGCAACACTGGCCCGTTGTCTACTCAGTCTGGGATATCTCAATTACCGTTTCGGCCATTACGTCCTGGCCCAGCAACAGCTACGCGAAGCGCTGCCGCTTTTTGCAGAAACCGGCGATCTGCAAAAGCAGGCCACCACTTTGCGCTTCTTGGGGCTAATTCAGTGGCGGCTGGGAAATAATTCGGAAATGTTGAACTATCATTACCGGGCCATCGAGCTGTACCAAAGAATTAACGACCAACATGGAGAAGCCATCTCTCTATCAGATATGGGGATGGCCTATTTCCACATCCATGATTTGCCCAATACGCTGAACTATTTTCAAAGGGCGCTGGACATTTATAATCAAATAGACCATCCCAGAGGGAAATGCACGGTGCTCAATAACCTGGCGATGGCTTATACAGCATTGGGTTCAGCAGAAAAGGTACTGGATTTTGCCAGGCACAGCCTGAAAATTGCCCGGCGTATTGGCAACAAGATGTTGGAGACGAATGTACTGGATACGACCGGCGAGGCTTATCTTTCGCTGGGTGATCCGACGTCTGCTTTGGCTTATTTTCAGCAAAGTTTAACGATGGCCCGACAATACGGCTATGAACCGGCCAGATTGACCGCTTTGCAAAATATAGGCAGGACGTATCTGCAATTGGACGATTCTGAACAGGCTGTTGCTTCGTTAAAGAAGGCTTTAACGGTTGCAGAAGCGCTCGGAGCCATTGGTGAAGAAGCTAAATGCCATCGGGAATTGGCCCGGATTTATAAAG
>JALUPA010000696.1 GCA_027054335.1 Ardenticatenaceae bacterium | reverse complement strand
AACCTGCCGTCACTCAAGGGCATTGCCCTGAATTTTGAGCAGCCCGTCACCCAACCCGCCCTCTGGTTTGACCTGTTCTGGGAAAATGAACGCTTGCCTGGCACTGACGTGGCGCTCAGGTTCAATTTGCAGGGGGCAGACGGCCGTACCTGGTGGGCGCAGCAGGAATTACCTTTGCATAACGGCTGGCCGGAAGAAGGAGAGGGATGGGTGCGGCAAAGCTACCGCCTGCCCCTGCCGCCAGGCACGCCGCCGGGCAGCTACACCCTCCTGGCCCAACCCTTCACCGCCGGCAGCGACGCCGCCCTGGGCGACCCGCAGCCATTGGCTGAAATTGAACTGGCGGGTGATTTCCGGGATATACCAGGCTGGCCCACGGCCGTTTTCCAGAATGGCGTCACGTTACAAAAAATCGAGATGTCGGATACGGCCGTGCGCCCCGGCCACAACCTGCCCCTCACCCTCTACTGGCAAATTGCGGGCGATCAGCAAAACCTGCGTTACGAACTGGAGGTTGTCGGCCCGGACGGTGCGGTTTTACGGCAGCAAGCAGACCCGCCCGGTGCGCAATGGCTGACGGCCTGGCCTGACGGCCTCTTCCTGCGGGAACAAACCGGCCTCTACTTCCCGCCGGAAACGGAACCGGGAACGTACCGTCTGCGCTGGCGGCTGTGGGAAGATGGGGCGACAGTTGGGGGACGGCCGTTCTGGCGGCCCTGGTACTCGGAAAAGGTGACGACCGGCAGCGTCGCGGTGCAGCCCTGGCCCCTGGAAACAGAGCTGCCGGACGGCATAAATCTGCTTGAGGACGCCCGATTTGGCGAGGCGATTGAACTGGCGGGTTTTGATCTGGCACGGCCGTCTGCGGACACGCTGGTTCTGACACTTTACTGGCAAGCTACGGCCGTGCCCCAGCAAAACTACTTCTCCTTCGTCCACCTGGTCAACGAAAAGGGCGACATTGTAGCCCAAAAAGGGTTCATTCCGGCAGAGGGATTACGCCCCACTAAAGGTTGGCGCGCCGGAGAAATAATCACCGACCCATACACACTGGAACTGCCGCCTGATTTGCCGCCGGGAACTTATGAATTGCGCGTGGGTTTGTACCAGCCAGATGATGGGGTACGGCCGTTTGTCACCGTTCAAGGGCAGCCTCAGCCTGATAATCAGTTGAAATTATCCGAGTTAACCTTACCTTGAAGGAAATTCATCAACAACAATGACTTTGCTGAAAAAACCGCAGAGGACGCGGAGATCGCGGAGATTTACCAGAGAAAAATCCAGACAAATCCGCGCAATCCGCGGCTTTTTTCAGTAGACTCAACAATTCACACGGTAATCACGCTTACTTCAGATGGCGTTGGCGGCGCACTTCACAAATCGCCGGCTTATTCCGTTCATTGTACTCTCTACCCAGGTCATGTATCATACCGGCAACGTAACAGTGGAGAAAAGTAGTGACGGCGGGACAGGTATTATTAGCAAAAGAACAGGAAAGGAAACAGTCCGGTACGCTAACGGCCGTAGGGCTAATCCTGGCCCTCTACCTGCTCGTCACCATCACTTATGGCCTCATTAACCCCCTATTTGAAGCCCCGGACGAAGTTTGGCATTACTTCACTGCCCAATACATCGCCGAAAACGGCCGTCTGCCCCTCATCACCGCAGAACCGGACCCTTGGCTCAGCCAGGAAGCAGCACAGCCCCCTCTCTACTATATAGTAAGCGCCGCCCTCATCGCCCCCATTGACACTACTGCCGCCCGCCAGGAAGTCCGGTCCAATCCCCTTGCCTACCCCGGTGACGCCTCTCTGCAAGCCAACATCAACCAGTTCATCCACCCGCCGCGAGAAACATGGCCCTGGGACGGGTACGTGTTGGCCGCCCACCTGCTCCGCTTATTTTCCACCCTCTTGGGATTGGGAACATTGCTAGGCATCTACGGCAGCGGTCGTCTGTTCTGGCCCAACGACGACCGCAAGCCGCTGCTGGCCATGGCCCTCGTCGCCTTCCTGCCTCAATTCAACTTCCTGCACGCCTCCGTCAGCAACGACCCGCTCATCATCTTTCTGGCGTCGGCGGCTATTTACCAACTGCTTTGGCTTTGGCAAAACAAGATTACAACAAGCCGCCTGATCCTTCTCGGCATCACCATTGGCCTGGCCGCCCTCTCCAAAAATGCCGGGATTTTATTGCTGATTTACACCTTCATCGTTCTCATTTTGCGCGAGATTAAAGATTGGAGATTAGAGATTAGAGATTCGGGGCAATCTCCCAATCTCCAATCTCTAATCTCCAATCTCCTCCTTACCATCCTCCCCGCTCTCCTCATCGCCGGCTGGCTGTGGCTGCGCAACTGGCAGCTTTACGGCGACTTCACCGCCGCCAACCAGTTCCTCCGCTTTGACCAGGGAAACGGCGGCTTTACCGTCCTGGAAGTTCTCGGCCAGACCGGCGGCCTGCTGCGCTCGGCCGTCGCCGTCTTCGGTTGGTTCAACGTCCTGGCCCCCACCTGGATTTATGCCATTTGGTTGGGTCTGGTTCTGCTGGCAATTACCGGAACAATTAAAGGAATCAAAAAATCCCAATTACCCAATCCTTCGGCAAGCTCAGGACAAGATTACCCAATTGCCCAATTACTGCTTACTGATTACCGGTTACAGATTACCGCCCTCCTCGCCCTCTGGCCGCTCATCGTCTACGCCGGGTTGTTCCGCTTCATGCTTATCACTCCGGCAGCGCAGGGGCGGCTGCTGTTTCCGGCCATTGTGCCGTTGGCGTTGGGGATGAGCTACGGGCTGACGCGCTGGCGTTGGCGGCCGCTTGTCTGGCTGGCGCCCGCGCTGGCCCTGCTGACAACGATCTACTCCCTGTTTTTCGTCATCAGACCAACCTATGCCCAACCACCTATCGTAGCCGAATTACCGGCGCAGGCGACGCCGCTTAATCTGGCAATGGGCCATGGGCTGACGCTGCTGGGCGTGGCTATCGGGATGGACACGGCCGTACCCAACGACGTCATCTCCTTCACCCTCTACTGGACAGCCGATCCCGTCCCAACAGAAGCGCCGGAACTGGTACTGGAACTGTTTGGCCGCGATTTGGCTCTGTTGGGCCAATATCACGCTTATCACGGCCGGGGCAATTACCCGGCCAACCTGTGGCCCCCCGGCCAAATTGTGGCGGATCGGGTGAACATTCGGGTAACAGATGCAGCTGCACCCCCCGTCCTGGCCCGCCTCTTTGCCCATTTGAACAACACCGAAGGAAAAGCCCAGGAAATTGCCACTGTCAAAATCATCCCCGAAAGCTGGCCGGAAACAAGTGATGCAACATTAGCTGTGTTAGACGACAGCATTGAGTTAACGGCCGTATCCCTGAACAAAACCATTGCCAAACCAGGCGACGTCATCACCATCAACCCTACCTGGCGCGTCATCACCCCTCCCGGCCAGCCCTTGACCACCCTCATCCATCTGGCCGAAGCGGGACAGCCCCCATTGGCTACCGGTGACAGCCCCCCCCGCAACGGCAGCTATCCCACAACCGTTTGGGCAGCCGGAGAACTCATCGAGGACAGCTACACCCTCACCATACCAGACGATCTGGCAAACGGCCGTTACCCTGTCTGGATCGGTATGTACAATCCCGACACCCTCGCCCGACTGCCCCTCACCGTTAACGGCCAACGGCAACCTAATGATGTTTACCTGGCGGGGTGGCTGGAGGTTGGAGATTAGTCATCATGTAGGGCGATTTGGCAAATCGCCTTACCCACGCAGCCATGAAAACTGCGTTTACACACTAGAGATTGGTATGCCCAATTATCTGATTACCGTCCAGCGTAAGCACCTCATCCCCTTAATCCTCTGGACGGCTCTATGTCTGCTTTTTTTTGGCAGCCTCATCAGCGGGGCAACGCGGCTGCCCAACAGCGATCTGTCCGGGCAGTTCCACACCTTCGCCCTCTTCCAGGCACAGGAAATGGCGGACGGCCGTCTACCCCTCTGGTCGCCCGGTAGTTATGGCGGCTTCCCCTTTGCCGCCGATGCCCAGGCGGCCGTCTTCTACCCCCTTCGGCTGTTAACCATTCTTCTCAGCCTGCCGGGGGGATTTTCCTTCTACACTCTGGAACTGGAAGGCATCCTGCACATCTGGCTGGCCGGGCTGTTCACCTATCTGTTAGCCTGGGACATCACCCGCAGTCGTTTGGCAGCTCTAACTGCTGCCTTGATTTTCGGTCTGAGCGGCTATCTGACGTCATACCCCTTGCTGCAATTGGCCTTGCTGGAAACAGTCGTCTGGCTGCCGCTGGTTTTATGGTTGCTGCGCCGGGGGGCAGCCAACCGGCAGCGGCCGTTACCCTGGTTTCTGGCTGCCGGACTGGTTTTGGGAATGGCGGCCCTGGCCGGCCACCCGCAAACATTCCTGCACGTCAGCTACATGGCCGCCATCTACTACCTGTTCCTGACCATCCGCCAGCGATGGGCCTGGCATTGGGTTTGGGGGCTGGGGGCGCTTATCGGGCTGACGGCCGTAGGCACTGCCCTGATCGCCTGGTTACCCGCCTGGTATTACCTGCAACTCACCACCCGCAGCCGGGTGGATTATGATTTCATCGCCAGCGGCCAACCTCTGCTGAACTATCTTCAACTATTTCTGCCTGGCCTCCGCTCCCTTTGGTCGCCAGAATATGTCACGATTACGGCCGTCATTCTGGCTCTGTTTGCCTGGTTGGGCCGCCGCCATACACCTCCGTCATCCGTTGTACGCCGCTCCGAGATTATGTTTTGGGCGGTGACGGCCGTCATAGCCGCCTGGCTGGCGTTGGGAAACGACGGTATCCTGTTTGAACTGGTCTACCGGGCCGCGCCCGGCTTCTCCTTCTTTCGGCAGCAAGAACGGCTCATCGGTCTGGTCAGCCTCAGCCTGGCGCTGCTGGCAGCGCAAGGGCTGGCCCTGTGGCTGCAACTTCGGGCCGGGCAGCGAAGCGAAATTATGCGGAAAGTCGTCTGGGTAACGGCCGTTATCTGGCTGACAATCAGTTTCACACTGCCCTTCATCCAAACCGCCATCGCTGAAAACTGGTGGGCTGTCTGGCTGCGGCAGTTGGGCATGACGGCCCTGGCCCTGAGCGTCCTCTGGTTTAGCGCCTCATCCCCCCGGCGCGGGGCCAAACTACTCATACTGCTCATCGCCGTCGAACTATTCGCGGGAGCGCGCCCCGCCCTGAACCTTCAGCCGGAAAGTCCCACCGTGTTTTGGCCGCAGCCCGCCTGGATAGAGCAAATTCAGGCGGACAATCCGGGGCGGCTGGATTCGCGCGGCGCCTTCCACACCAACCTGGGCGAACTGTACGGCCTGGAAGACATCCGCGGCATCAGCCCCCTTAAACCCCGCCTCCTGGACAAACTGGAAAATCTGCCCCGACCGTTGCGCTGGCAATTGCTCAACGTCACCCACGTTCTGGCGCAGGGACAGATTGAATCAGCGCTGGAGGAAATAGCCGGGCCAATCAAAAGCGCCCTCCCCGGCGAAGAAACCGCCTTCCGCCTCTACCGCTTCACAGATACCTTGCCCCGCGCCTGGATGGTCTACCGGCCCATTTTGGCCCCCGACCCGTTCCCAATGCTGCAAAATCCGGATTTTGACCCGGCTGCCCAGGTTGTCTTGCCGGATACGGCCGTCCTGCCGGAAGGAATCGCCCCGCCGGAAATACCACCGACTGTGGCTGTCAACCGCCTGGCTAACGGCCGTTACGCCATCGAGATCGCCACCGAAACGCCCGGTATCCTGGTCATCAGCGAATGGGCCATCCCCGGCTGGCAGGCCACGCTGGACGGCGCACCTGTTCCCCTACTGACAGCCAACGACGCCTTGCAAGCGGCAGTCATTCCCGCCGGGCGGCATACCCTCACCCTGACTTACACACTGCCCGGCTTAAAAGCAGGCGCGTTCACTGCTCTTTTCGTCTGGCTGCTGACCGGTTTGCTGGCTTGGCGCTGGCGGCCTGTCATTTCCCTGCGCCGCCAAGTCACGACCACACGGCAGCGGCCGCTGCCGGAACGGTCGTTTTTCCCGGACGCCTTCCAATTGATCAACCGGCAATGGCTCTGGGCTGTACTGCTCATCACCCTGCTCGGCTTTGGCCTGCGCCTGTTCCACCTCGGCTTCCAGGAATTGCGGGGCGACGAAGCATTCAGCTACCTGTTTGCCCGCTTCCCCCTCACTGAACTTGGCTCCCGGCTGCTCCGGGAAGGCGATCCCCATTCTCCCTTCCCTTACGCACTCCTGCACGGCTGGCTGACCCTGACCGGCGATTCAGAGTTTAGCATCCGCTTTCTCTCGCTGCTGCCAAGCGTTCTGTTGATTCCCCTCATGGCGCAGTTGGGCCGGGCCATGCTGAATAAACGAGTGGGCTTGCTGGCGGCTTTTTTGACGGCCGTCTCTCCTTCTCTCATCTGGGCGGGGCAGGATGGGCGCAGCCAATACACCCTGGCTCCCTTTTTTGCCGCCCTGGCGACCTGGCTGCTGGTCAGCCTGATCAACACTGCTCCCCAAAAGACTAAAAAGCAGGTGACTGCCAGCTGGGCGCTTTATGCGTTGACGGCCGCCCTAGCCGTCTACAGCCATTATTACGGCATACTGCCCCTGCTGGCGCACGGCGTTTACCTTTTGACGAAACCTCGAACCCGCCGCTGGTTTGTCTGGTGGCTGGGGGCGGGACTGGCTGCCTTTCTGCTGTTTTCCCCCTGGGCTGTGGCTGCTGGCCGAAACTTACCGTTTTCCGGGCCGTTGAACGCCTCGAATGCACCGGCGCTGGCGCAGCATCTGGTGGCCATCGGTGTGGAAAGCGTCGCCGGGCCGACTTTGCCCCAGCCGGGCATACGCTGGCTGTTTTTAGGTACGCTGCTGCTGGCGGGCTGGGGCGGCTGGCAACTGTTTCGTTTCCGCCGCGCCTGGGGCGGTATGCTGCTAACCTGGCTGGCAGCAACCGCGCTGTTCCTGTACCTGGGTCGTTTCCATCGGGCCAATTTCAACCCATATTACATTGTCATAGCGGCGCCGGCCTGGCAGCTTTTGCTGGCCGCCGGGTTGTATGCTTTGTGGCACAGGCGGCGTTGGGGGCAGGCGATAGCGGCCGCCGCCATACTCACCCTCACGGCCGTCAGCTTGGTCAGCCTGTACAACAATTATTTCAACCCGGCCGTCAGCCGCACGCAGGGATACCGGCAGGTGGCTGCCTACATTGCCGAACAGTCCGCACCCGGCGATCTGTTCCTGGCGCACTTCCCCGATCCCTCCCTGGTTTACTACCTGCGCCACACCAATTTGCCCTACGAGATGGCCCCCTCTGACCCTAACCGGCCCATCCCGGAGATTGAGGCAGAGATGGCAGCGCTGACTTCCCGCTATGACCGTATCTGGTTTGTTCCGGCAGGTACAGCGTGGGATTGGCAAAATGTGGCCCACCCCTGGCTGGAATATCACGCTGTTCAGGAAGCAGTTTTGCCCGCTGACCATCTGACGTTGTACGCTTATCGCCCATTGACGACCGTGTCCCAAATCTGGACGCCCCTTCAGCAGGAAATGGAAAACGGCATCCGGCTGGAAGGGGTGGTAACGACGGCAGACGGCCGTTTGCTGCCGCTGGACGAACCGCTGCCACCGGGAGCCAATCTGCGGGTGACACTGCTGTGGCGGGCAGATACGGCCGTACCGGATTCCTACACCGCTTTTATTCATCTGTTGGCAGCGGACGGCCGTATC
>JALUPA010000695.1:760-7770 GCA_027054335.1 Ardenticatenaceae bacterium | reverse complement strand
TTGCTCCCCCGCAACTCTACAACTTGGCAACCTTGCCACCTTATCGCTGCGGCGTATCCGAAAACTGCGACCTAATCGTTGGCGTCGCCAAATAAATAATCAAAATTACAGCCAGAATCAGGCTTAAAACCGGAGCGATACCCCCGCCAAGGAAGAGAAAAAGCACATCCCGGATAGCCAGAATAACTAAAAGAACCAGCGCGGCCGTCCAGGCCCAGCGCAACATCTGGTACAAAGAAATTGCCACGCCAAACAACACCACACCCAACAATATCGTCACGCCATTCATCAGAAAATTAGTATTGGCGCTGGGCAGCGGCGAAACCAACGCCGCCATACTGCCGCTCAGACCCAAAAAGCCCATCAGCAGCGCATACGCTCCCAAAATAAGCAACAAAACAGTCAAAACCATCACACCAACAGGTCGTTTTTCCATTTTTCTCTCCTATGATTATTTGCTAAAGGCTCGTTTTACCTCATTCCGGCGCAAATAATACAAAATAATCAGACTGACCACAACAGAAACTCCAACAAATCGGCCTTCCCCGCCCATAAAAACCACAACCTCCCGCAAAATGCTGAGAATCTGGATGATCAGGGTCAACGTGGCAACCAAATACACCCCAAACGGCGTCCCCTTCTCTGCCTTTTCCACTTCTTCTGTCATAGTTCACGTCTCCTGTAGGGCAATTTTGTAAATCACCTGCCCGATTTACAAAATCGGGCTACAAATTCTTCTCCATAATACCTTAAACCAGACAATCCTGAAAACAGCCACTCGTTGCAATTACAACAGTCGTTCAAACGGGCAAAATATCTTACAATTTGGCGAATAGTAATTACCAATTACCCAAATCAGGAAGTGGATAAAATGACACACAAAATCACAAATGTACGATTTTTCATTTTGCTTTTGGGCGTGTGGCTGCTTACGGCCGTCACCACCCAGGCCCAAACCGACAACCCCGCCGCCATCCCCCCGCCGCAAAGCGTCACTATCGCCGGGACAATTCAGCCCCAACTCGGCTGCTCCGGCGAATGGAACACGACGTGCGAGGAAAGCCAACTGCAATACGACGCCGAAGACGACCTGTGGATCGCTGCCTTTGACCTGACTGCGGGCGAGTACGAATACAAGGCCGCCCTCAACGGCAGTTGGGCCGACAACTACGGCCTCAACGCCGAATATTACGGCCCCAACATCCCCCTCAATGTGCCGGAAGATGGCCCCGTCACCTTCTGGTACGACCACAAAACCCGCTGGGTCTCCGACAGTGTAAACAGTCTCGTCGCCAACGTGCCCGGCAGCTTCCAGGACGAGATTGGCTGCCCCGGCGACTGGCAGCCGGACTGCCTGCGCTCCCTGCTGCAAGACCCCAACGGGGACGGCGTCTACACCTTCATCACCGCCCTCATCCCCGCCGGGGAGTACGAGGCCAAAGTCACCCTCAATCAAAGCTGGGACGAAAATTACGGCGCCGGCGGCGAGCAGGACGGCCCCAACGTCCCCTTCAGCGTGGCGGAAAACCAGGCCGTCATCTTCACCTACGATCCGGCCAACAATTTGCTGACGATTGAAACCAGCGACGACGTGCCCGACGGTCTGATCACCAACCTGGATCAGGCTGGCGGGCCAACCGGTGGAGGAATGCCGCCCCCGGCCGCGCCCATGCCTGATCTCGTCGTTATCCCCGGCACGATTCAGAGCGTTTTAGGCTGCCCCGGCGACTGGCAGCCGGATTGTGAGAACACGGCGCTGGCTTTTGACGAGGAAGATCAGGTGTGGACGGCCGTATTCGACGTGCCCGCCGGCGATTACGAGTACAAAGTAGCCCTCAACGGCAGTTGGGACGTCAACTTCGGCCAGAATGCGGAGCCGGGCGGGGCCAACATTCCCCTGACGCTGGTAGAGGATACGGCCGTGACCTACCTGTTCGACCACAACACCGGCTGGGTAGCGGACAGCGTGAACAACCTCATTGCCAACGTCCCCGGCGACTTCCAGGAGGAAATCGGCTGCCCCGGCGATTGGCAGCCGGACTGTCTGCGCTCCTGGCTGCAAGACCCGGACGGCGACGGCAACTACATCTTCCGCACGGTAGACATTCCGGCCGGCAGCTACGAGGCCAAAGTCGCTGTCGGCCAAAGCTGGGCGGAAAATTATGGCGAAGGCGGCGCGCCGGACGGCCCCAACATCCCCTTCAGCGTGCCGGAGGACGGTACGCTGGTCACCTTCATCTGGAACAGCGGCAGCAAACTGCTGACCATTGCCGTAGGGGACGAGGGCGGCGTCAAAGGCAACATCGCCGAGCAACGCGCCTACTGGGTCAGCCGGGACACCATCGCCTGGAAAATTGAGGATGAACCGGGCAACGAATACTTTTTCCATTACGATCCGCGCGGCGGGGCGTTCAGCCTGGGGCCAAGCGGGATGCAGGGGGGCGAAGCCGTCCCCCTCACCGTAGACCCGGACGGGCTGCCGGAGGAAATCATCGCCAAATTCCCCCACCTGCGCAGCTACACCGCGCTCAAGTTTGACGCAGAAGATTTGGGTTTTGTGCGCATTGCCTTGAAGGGGCAAACGGCCGTGTCCGCCCAGGACAGCGCGGGGCAAATTTTGGATGCCACCGGCCTGCAAATTCCCGGCGTCTTGGACGACCTGTACACCTACGACGGCCCGTTAGGCGTCGTGTGGGATGGGAACACGCCCAACCTCAACCTGTGGGCCCCCACCGCCCGCCTGGTCAGGCTGCACCTGTTCGCCGACAGCGACCCGGCGACCAAAGCGGAGGTGATGATCATGCGCGTAGACCCGGACAGCGGCGTCTGGCGCATCGAAGGGGAACCGGCGTGGCGCAACCAATATTATCTATACGAAGTGCAGGTGTACGTCCCCGGCGAAGGCGTCGTCACCAACCTGGTGACCGACCCGTACAGCCTCAGCCTGTCCCAAAACAGCCAGCGCAGCCAGATCGTCAATCTGGCCGACCCCGCCCTGCGGCCCGACGGCTGGGAAACTCTGGAAAAACCGCCTCTGGCTGCCCCGGAGGACATCTCCATCTACGAACTGCACGTGCGGGATTTCAGCGTGAATGACCCCAGCGTACCGGATGAGCTAAAAGGGACATTTGCCGCCTTCACCCTGCCCGATTCCAACGGGATGAAGCACCTTCGGGCCTTGGCAGAGGCCGGACTGACCCATCTGCACCTGCTGCCTGCTTTTGACATCGCCACCATCAATGAGGACAAATCAACCTGGGAAAGTCCTGATTTTGCCGACCTGGCCCAATTCCCAGCCGATTCGGAGGAGCAGCAGGCCCTGGTGGAAGCGACAGCCGATACGGACGGCTTCAACTGGGGGTACGACCCGCTCCATTATACCGTTCCCGAAGGCTCGTACTCCACAGACCCGGACGGCCCGCAGCGCATCGTCGAGTTCCGCCAGATGGTGCAGTCGCTCAATCAAAACGGCCTGCGCCTGGTGATGGACGTGGTGTACAACCACACCAACGCCGCCGGGCAAAGCGATAACGCCGTCCTGGACCGTATCGTGCCCGGCTACTACCATCGCCTGAACGCGGCCGGCAAGGTGGAACGCTCCACCTGCTGCCCCAACACGGCCACGGAACACAACATGATGCGCAAGTTGATGGTGGATTCCGTCCTCACCTGGGCCACGGCGTACCAAGTGGACGGCTTCCGTTTTGACCTGATGGGGCATCACATGAAGGCAGATATGCTGGCGATGCGGCAGGCGCTGGACGAGTTGACGCTGGAAGAAGACGGCGTGGACGGCAAATCAATCTACATTTACGGCGAAGGGTGGAACTTTGGCGAGGTGGCGGACAATGCGCGGGGGATCAACGCCACCCAACTGAACATGGCGGGCACAGGCATTGGCACGTTTAACGACCGCATCCGGGACGCCATCCGGGGGGGCAATCCGTTTAGCGATTACGAAAAACAAGGGTTCAGCAACGGCCTGTACACCGATCCTAACGAATCTGACCAGGGCAGCGCCGAGGAGCAATTAGCCCGGCTGCTGGAATTGAGCGACCACATCCGCGTGGGGCTGGCAGGCAATCTGAAGGCGTATGAACTGGTCAACGCGGCCGGGGAGACGGTGACGGGGAAGCAGATTTTGTACAACGGCCAGTTTGCCGGGTACACGGAAGACCCGCAGGAAAATATCGTCTACGCTTCGGCGCACGACAATGAGACGCTGTTTGACGCCATCCAGTACAAAGCGCCCGCCTCGGCCACAGTGGAAGACCGGGTGCGGATGCAAAATTTGGGGTTGAGCATCGTGGCGCTCAGCCAGGGCGTGCCGTTTTTCCACGCGGGCAGCGACATGCTCCGCTCGAAGGATTTTGACCGGGACAGTTTTAATTCGGGCGACTGGTTTAACCGGCTGGATTTTACTTACGAGACGAATAATTGGGGCGTGGGCTTGCCAGTTGCCAGTAAGAACAAGGAAAATTGGCCGCTCATGCAGCCCCGCCTGGCAAACCCCAACCTGGCCCCGGACAGGGAAGCGATCTGGCAGAATGTGAATCATTTCCGGGAGATATTGGCTATACGCAATAGCTCGCCGCTGTTCCGCCTGCAAACGGCCGACGAGATTATGGCCCGCGTCCGGTTCCACAATACCGGCCCGGAGCAAATCCCCGGCCTGATTGTGATGAGCATTGCGGATACTGCCGGTGACGATCTGGACCCGGCGCGGGATGGCGTCGTGGTGCTGTTTAACGCCTCGCCGGAGACGCAAAGCTTTACGATTGCCGAGTTGGCCGGAACGCCATATGAATTGCACCCCATTCAGCAAAATTCGGCGGATGCGGTTCTGCAAGCGGCAGGATATGATGCGGCAACGGGCACTTTTACGGTTCCGGGCAGGACGACGGCCGTGTTCCAATCCCCGCAAAGTGAAGCGGGGGAAGAGGTAGTAGAAGTGGAGGCAACGCCTGAATCGCCGGTAGAGGAAGAGATGGTGGAGGAGGATACGGCCGTAGAAACCCTTCCCGAACACGAAACCGAAAGTGCAGCCCCGACCGGCCCGGACAACGGGCTACCAATCTGGCTGGGCGCACTGCTCTTTGGCCTGATCTTCTCCGGCTTCTTTGCCCTGCTGTCCCGGCCCAAAAAGAACCACGGGTAAAAGTGGACGGTGGTATAATACCGGCAATCAATTTCAAACAAGGAGCAGAAAATGACTCAACCAGACAAAGTATTGCTGGAACGGGTGAAAACGGCCGTGCGCGCCCTGTCGCCAGAGGCGGAAATTATCTTGTACGGTTCACAGTCCAGAGGCACGGCCGCGCTCGATTCTGACTGGGATTTTCTTGTTTTGCTGCCCTCACCGCGAGATAAGGAATTGGAAAAACAAATAAAAGATTGCTTGTACGACATAGAACTGGAAACTGATACCGTAATAAGCAGCATTATCCGTTCCAAACAAGAGTGGTCATCGGCGCGTTACGCGGTTATCCCGTTGCGGCAAGAGATTGAAAGTGACGGGATTGTTGTATGAAAGCGGAAAACTTGCAAGCGTTGGTTGATTATCGGATGCAGCGAGCGGCTGAAACACTAGAAGAAGCGCGTCTGATGCAAAATGCAAATCATTGGAATACCTGTGCCAACCGCCTGTATTATGCCGCTTTTTATGCTGTTTCTGCATTACTGGTGCAAGACGGCCGTACAACATCTAAACATAGCGGCGTCAAGGCATTGTTTAACCGGCATTACGTCAAGCCAGGCATTGTTTCAAAGGAAAACGGCCGTCTCTATAATCAACTATTCGATCTTCGCCAGGAAGGGGACTACATTGATTTCGTGTTTCTGGAACCGGAAACTGTTGCCCCTTTGGTGGAAGCAACGGCCGCGTTTATACACACAATTCAATCGCTCTTACAGTAAATTATGATTAAAGGCAAGAAAGTCATCGTGGTGATGCCGGCGTATAATGCAGAGCAGACGTTACGACGTACGTATGAGGAAATTCCCCACGACATTGTGGACGAGGTAGTGCTGGTGGATGACGTGAGCCAGGATCACACAGTTGAGGTCTCGCGGGAGTTGGAGATTAACACGATTGTTCACGACACCAATTTGGGGTATGGGGGAAATCAGAAGACGTGTTACAAAACGGCCGTCTCCCTCAACGCCGACATCGTCATCATGCTCCACCCGGATTACCAGTACACGCCCAAACTGATTACGGCCATGGCCTCGCTGCTGGCGGAGGAGGTGTTTGACTGCGTGCTGGGATCGCGCATTTTGGGCGTGGGGGCGCGGAAAGGGGGAATGCCGTTGTATAAGTATATCTCCAATAGGTTTTTGACGGCCGTGCAAAACCTGATCATCGGCTACAAACTGTCCGAATACCACACCGGCTACCGCGGCTTCACCCGCGAACTACTGACCACCCTGCCCCTTGACGTCAATTCCAACAATTTCATCTTTGACAACCAGATGTTGTGCCAGATTATCTACAAGGGCTACGCTGTCGGTGAAATCACCTGCCCGACGCGATACATGGATGATTCCTCTTCCATCAGCTTCAAAAATTCCTCAGCATACGGGTTAGGTGTGCTGAAAACGTCCCTCATCTTCCGCCTACACAAATGGGGCCTCATCAAATCGCCCCTCTTTGCGCCGTTGGATGAAAATCCGCAGATTACGCAGATTGACACAGATTAATCTTCGATCTGCGTAATCTAATCTAGAAAATAAGAGTTAAGAGAGTATCCTTCTGTACATTTATTAACCCTAACAGATGTGCAAGGAGAATACTCTCATGAATCGAACATTAACACGAAGAATAGCCTTTATCGAACAATTCGATCTGTTTGTGGGCGTCGACCTGGGCAAAAAGACCAATGTTGCCGTCATCATGGATCGTCGCCTCAAGGGGCGCATCTACGACTTGGGGGAGGGGGTAAGAGCAGGGAAAAAATCGTCAAAACGTCCATTTACCCAAGCCAATCGTAAGTGCAGCAGGTGGTTAAATC
>JALUPA010000695.1:0-750 GCA_027054335.1 Ardenticatenaceae bacterium | reverse complement strand
GTATCTATTAAACACGACATCTTTTTTCGCTACTTCCAAGTTTGTTGTGATTCTTCGGAAGTTTAGCTCAAAATTGATGTCGTGTTAATTCCCTCCCCCAAGTCTTTTATGCGCCCCGCCTCAAGCATTACGGCCGTTTCAAGTTTACCCATAGCCGAGAGGATTATGATAAATTTGCAGCCTGGCTTAAACAAAGTCGTCCTGGCCTGCCAACTCCGCGTGTTTTAGTGGGAATGGAACCAACAAACGATTATTGGCAGTGGTTGGTCGTTTATCTGGAAAAGGCAGACATTCCGTACCGTCTGGTAAACGCCTTCATTGTCAAAAAATATCGGGAAGGCACACAGTTGGATTATGCTAAAGATGATGACCGAGATGCGGCAACAATAAGCCATCTGCTGGCTCAGGGACAGTTTACAGAAACACAATTGTTGCCGGAGCCGTATGGTCAAATGCGGCAGTATGAACAGTTTCATTGGCGGCTGAGTGCGGAAATACGGCGACAAAAAATCATGTTGCGCCAACATGCCGAACGGCTTTTTCCTGAGTTACAGCAAGTATTTGGTGATTTTACAGGGGCCACAGCGATGGCTTTATTGCGAAATCATGCCAACCCGAAAGCAATCGCCGCCTTGAGTTGGAAGACATTTGAATCCAGAGTGAGGCAAGATTTGACAGGCAGCCGATTGATGGTCAAAAAGTTGCATTTAGTTTACCATTTGGCGCCCACTTCTATTGGCGGATATGCTC
>JALUPA010000694.1 GCA_027054335.1 Ardenticatenaceae bacterium | reverse complement strand
CAAGGCTACGCCGGAAGCGTTGTCGTTAGCGCCGGGAGCCAGGGTTTCACCGTCGGCAGCGTCGGGCGGGCGGTTGTCGTAATGGGCCGTGATGACGATAACCTGGTTGTTGTTTGCTTTGCCGGGCAGGGTGGCAATGATGTTTATTTGTTCGGCGGAGGCGTTGCCGTAAACCAGGGGGAAGGGTTGGCGTTCTATCTGAAGACGGCCGTTGCCCACCCGCACAAATTCATCATAAAGCCACTCCCGCGTGGCGCCAATGCCAAAATTGGGGTCGTCCGCGGGGCTGAAGGAATTGCGCGTACCGAAGTTTTGCAAGGTCTGCACGTAAGCCGTCAACTGCTGTTGAGAGACGGCGTTGATCAGATTTTCAATGAGGGGATCAACGGTGGGCACGACGTCGCTGACCGGGTCTACGATGGTTCCAGCAGGGGAAGGTTGGTTGAGTTGCCAGGGTACGGCCGTGGGCAGCAGAGTAGGCGTCGGTGGTATTTCCGGCGCTTCCAGCACCGAACAGCCCGTCACGGCTAACAGGGAGATCGCGGCAAATAACAACTTGTATATTCTTTTCTGTTTATCCGTGAACATTTGTCTCATTCGTTCCATCCATGTAGCAATTTCCAAACCTGCCAGGGGATTTATAATCCGACAAAGGATTATATGCGGTTTTGCCTGGAATTGTCTGTGTTTTCGGTTAGAAACTGAGGAGATGGCGCTGTGTGGGGCGATTTTGTAAATCGCCCAAGAGACGACTGGCAAAATCGTCCTGCAAATTTCCCGAATATTTTATTACCTGCAGGGGCCTCTGAAAGGGCGTATCGTGGATTTAACTTACAGTGATGCGGCGGAACTTTATAAAAAGCCCGCGCCGACCTGGCTGGCTGCGGCGCTTATTAAATGGCAAAAAGTTTGACAAAATAGAACGCATGTGCTAATATATTTAGCGGACATACGTAACCCTTTTCCCTCTTCTTCATATACCCTCTTCCCTCCCCCTTTTGTGGAGTTGGTGAGTAGCGACCCTCACCAACTCCACCTCCTCAAAACAGCCAACAGCGGGTACTAAAAATGAAGATTGAAAAGGAGATCAACCGATCTTTTGTAGAGCAATTTTTTAAAATCGCTCACAGAACGATTTACAAAATCGTTTTACGGGTATTGGGGCGATGCAAAATGGAGCGTAACAGGATTCGGACAAAAAAGGACACGGCCGTAACCCAACCAACCCAATCATTTGCCAACTCACCCGTCCCGCTAAAAATGGTGATTGGGATTCTTTTGGGCACTGCCTTGGTTGCTTTTGAATTGTTCAATTTTGACACGACGCGCTTTGCCTTAGCCAATTTATTGGGCGAGGCTAACTTCATCGGCATCCGCTGGGCCGGGATTTTGGCGTTGGCTTTTTGCGCCATTGATTTTGCCGGGCTGGCCCGGATTTTTACGCCGGAAAGGGGTTGGGAGAAGTCAAAAGGGGTCTGGTATTTGCTGGGCGCCTGGCTGCTGGGGGCCACGATGAATGCGATTATGACCTGGTGGGCGGTTTCCCTGACGCTGCTGGCTCATGATTTTGGTAATGAGGTACTGGGCCGGGAACAGTTGCTACGTTGGGTGCCTTTTTTCATCGCCGTTCTGGTTTGGCTGACGCGGATTTTGTTTATTGGCGCGTTGTCGGTGGCCGGAGATTATGTGTTTGATTTTTCTCAGCCGCAGGCGCAGAATAATAGCAGGACTGTCGGGTCACGGCCGTATCCCCCCACGTCTCTTCCGCCTACCGCCCAACCCATGCGGGCCAAACCAAAACGGCAAACCCCGACACAGCCGTCTCCGGCAAGGCCGTCCCCGACGGCCACAGCCCGCCCCCGCCGGCCGGCCGGCATGGTGGCCCAACCCCGTAAATAGAACCGGTGCGGCTGTTGCCCGATACCTTCCCCTGTGCTACTATCCCTTTGTAATAATTTATTTTATTGATTCATTATTTACTGGCTACCGTTTTATGGCTTTGTTCCGGGATAAGTCCTGATTTTATTCATTATTAATCGTCCATAATTAACTTCCCGTTTTCAAACTTCTGAGGTCTCTCAGACCTCAGAGGTTCAGGCGGAACTTGTTTTTGGATGGTCACTTAGTAATTGTCCAGAAATTAGTTCATAGTAACGACTTTAGTCGTCCAGATCGCTAAAGCGGTTACTACAAACCAAAACGGGAAGTAATTTTTAGATGATTACTTAGCAGTTTGTCGGAAAAAGAAAAATGGGACGCAGCGTTCGCAGATTTACACAGATAAAAGAGAAAAATCAGCGTCTATCAGCGTTAATCTACGTCCTAAAGAAAAGGAAACAGACTTCTCCGACAGCCTGCTAGAATTGAATTATCATCTACTGGCAGCGTAACGTCTTTGTACCCAGATATTATTTAATCATCAGCGTATCCTCTAACTGCTCTAAATCCGGACGCTTTTCCAGCGAACAAAGTGAATATTCGGGAATCCCGTACCTGCTCGATGTTATCGGCCAGGTAAATGAGTGATGAAGGGCAGCACGGCCGTTCGGCAATATTCGTGATCAATTCAGTGATTGGAAACGAAGGCTGCTGGTTCATCATTATAAGCTGTTCCCGGATATAAGGATTTCCCACCAACGAATCAGCCAGTTGCCATATGTGAGCAAAATGAAGCTGAGTACAGAATTTGTTTTTCGCATCATCGGCGCTTTTATCGGCGCAGTTTTGGGCATTATTGCCGGCACGAATATCGCCGTGTTTCTGGAAGTGTCTCCGGAAGCTTATGTAACAGTTTTTGCCTTACTGGGTTTTTTGGTAGGGCTTATATTGACGCCGTATGTGACGGTACGGCCGTTAAATGCCATCACCAAACGCCTGTCCCAAATGCCGCCGGAACGATTAGTCGCTATTGTGACCGGCCTGTTTTTGGGTTTGCTGGCAGCGGCGCTGTTGTCCTTACCCCTGGCTTTGCTGGGACCGCCCTTCCGCCAGATTTTGCCGGTAGTAGCGGCCGTTATCTTCAGCTATTTGGGGATTGTTATTTTGAGTTCGCGCCAGAATGATTTGCGGACTTTGTTTAAGGGGATGCGGGTCTCGTCTTCAGGGGGGGGCAACAATGACGCCTTTGCCGATGATTACGTGATTTTGCTGGATACGAGTGTGATTATTGACGGCCGTATCGTGGACATCAGCAAAACCGGCTTTATTCGCGGCACGCTGCTGGTACCCAACTTTATCCTGATGGAACTGCAACACATCGCCGACAGCCCCGATCCGCTGCGCCGGGGACGCGGCCGCTTGGGCCTGGAAGTTCTCTCTCAACTGCAAAATGATTCGCCCATCCGCACGGAAATTACCGACCTGGACGTAACCGACGTGCGGGAAGCGGACAGCAAGCTGGTAGCCCTGGCCCGCGAACTAAACGCCCCCATTATGACCAATGATTATAACCTGAACCGGGTGGCGGAACTTCAGGGCGTGCACGTGCTGAACATCAACGATCTGGCAAATGCGGTGAAAATCACCTGCCTGCCGGGGGAAGAGTTGAAGGTAAAAATCATCCAGGAAGGTCGGGAAGCAGGGCAGGGCGTGGGCTTTTTGAAGGATGGTACGATGGTGGTGGTGGAAGACGGCCGTCCCCTGCTCAACAGAACCCTCAACGTCACCGTCACCAAAGTGCTGCAAACCTCAGCCGGGCGGATGATCTTCGCCAAGCCGTAAATCAATCATACGGCGCAGTCAGCTCAACCTGGATATTATCCGGGTCGCGGAAAGCCAAAACGTAAATCTGGAAGGGAGCCAGGTCATTGATCTCGCCGTGGGGGACATTGTGTTCATCCAGCAGCGCGACAGCGGTCTCCAGGTCAGCCCGGCTGCCCACGCCAAAGCTGACGTGATCCAGACCGATACGATTCTCGTTGAAGCGGTCGCCTGCGATAGCCTGCGCCGGATCAGGCGGCGGCGTCAGGGCCAGAACCAGGCTGCCGTTAGAAAGCAAGGCGCGCGGCCCAAAATCGGTTAAATGCTCAAAGCCCAGCAGACCCGTGTAAAACGCCTGCGAACGAACCACATCACTGACAGTGAGAGCCATATGATGAACGGTTCCGGTAGTAATTGTTGACATAATTATTTTCTCCTTAACTTTTTAGAGCTGCTATGGATAGGCGGGTCAGAGATAATATGGATGGTGACAATTGAAAATCAACCAATTTTTGCCCGAACTCATGGATATTCCGCGAATCTGCCAGCAAAGGATCAGGCTTTTGGTTGAAGGGGCAATAAACCACGGATTTTTGGGGATGGTCGAACATCAACACGTTATTAACCGTGCCGATTCCCGATTGCACATCATAAATATCTTGTCCTGGGTATGCTCCCCACGAGGGTATCGTCAACATATAGGCTATCACGCCTGACTGGTTGATGACCACAGATCCATAGCGCAGTTTTTCGATTGCCCGGTCAACGGCCGTCGCAATTTTGGGATCTTTCATCGAACTGGGATGCACAATAATCGTCGCTACCAAGGTTCCCCAGAGATCGTTATTGGCAAACTCAACCGCCTTATCTATAAAAGTTTCGACATCTTCTGCTTCAAGCCCTGTCTCCACAATAATGCTGCCGAAAGCTTCTTGCGTAAAACAAACTTCTTCCTTGTTCTGGTCATCCACATCCGCGATCAGCGTCCAGGGAAGATAGCCTTCAGGTGTTTCGCCAAATTGCAATGCTTCGGGATGGTCGGCAACAAACTGGTTGTGAAGTTCAATCGTCCCCGGATAATAGGCCTTCCGTGTCTGGATTTGCGCCAGGAAATTTCCCAGGGCAGCGTTTAATTTTTCGCGCTGTTCCCATTGCTGCCAGTTGATAATCAACCGTGGCGTCAGGCAGTTACATCCAGCGTTTGCCGATAACCATGATCCCAATCTGGCAGCTTGCATCTTAATATCAGACTCCGGCCATGGGCCGGGGACAACGATTACGGGGGATATATTACCCAGTTCTGCGGTGATGGGTTTGGTTATCTTTGGGTTACGTGCAGCTTTTCGCTTTGCCCCTTCTTCACCAGGCCCAAAAACAATACTCTCAAAGGTCTTGTCCGACCCTGTCATATGAATCTCGTCCACCAGCGGATGCTCAACCAGATAAGCGCCTTCTTTTACCCCGCCATAAACCACACGCAGGGAATCGCGCTTGATCAATGCTCTAAAACCCTCCTCGATTAAAGGGCCGATATAGTCATTCACAGGATTGGGCTTGAGAACGACGACCTGCCCTTCCCCAAAAAGTTTGTGCATGAAATCAGCTACAATCAAGGCTGAAACATTCCCAGCGCCGAGAATCAAGGCAACTTTGCCGACTTTATTTTCGCTATGATAAAAGGAGGCTTGGGCCGGAATCCCGTCCCGCAGCGGGGATTCCGGCATCATCCAAATTTCTGCTGTAACTCCTGGCATAGAGAATCGATCATACAAAGTTTGCGGAAAAACCTTGGCCACAAACTGTCCGTTGGATCGTTTATACACTGGGCCTGGAATGCGAGGATTCCCCTTGTGTTGGATGTCTCTCAGAGATTGACGATACAAGCGCACGATTCGATAGACCAGTGAAAAAAGGGCATGTTTTTCGCCTATGCCATATTGATTGGTTTGTAAAGCCTGAGCCTTGATTCCGGCATTGATCCAGCGATCAGCCACAGATTGCACATCATTCATGATCTCGTCTAAAATGTTGATGCGCTCTAGAATATCCAGGTTGACCCACGCATTTTTATTTGCCGTCAAAGCCGCTAGCGCAGCATCAATTTCTGTTTGGGCACTGGGAGGAATTTTTGTGAGTGATCCGGCCGTAGGCAATAGGCTAGACCCCTCACCTTTAACTTGCTGTTGCTCAAGACTCATTCTTAACTCCTTTTGCAAAATAGTTACTGGCGGACGCTATCCTGTGCCAACCTGCCAGCAACCAACTTTACACCTGCACGCTCACTTCATAATGGGCATTGGCTGGCGGCGCGGAGAAGAGTTTGGCCGCTTTGCCCAATTGTTCCTGAAGATAGCCGCTGGCTTCTCCCGCTTGCATGTCCGCCTCTGTTTCCCACAAAGAAATGGAAATGCCCGTATTCGCATCTCTATTCGTCAGCAATGTCGTTCCTTTGAATCCTGGCTGTTGGCGCATGGCCGGTACGATGGCGTTTTCGTAGATATTGATTCCTTCATCCATTGAGCCGGGTTTTATATAGATGTTTATCACTCTTGCGTACATAATGAACCTCCTATGGTTCAAAGATTCCCGGAAATGCCCCCTCACTGCTTTGACGTTTCCGGGAAAACAGGGTCGGACACAGGGGACAGTTAACCCTGAGGGCGGTAACAATTGTTGCGCCTTTGTTACGGGTAAACGGCCGTAGCCGTTTAAGCTGACGTTCTCATGTGCCAGACAAAATAAAAGAGAAAACGATAGCCACAGGGTACACACCAGGCGTTAGGAAATCGTTAGGAAACGGGTCTTGCCTTAAATTTCCTTTATTTGGTACAATGAAAATCGCAATCCGGCAGTTTTAGACCCGATTTTGGAAATTATGCCCGACACATTGACCATATCTCTAATGGGATCGCCCCGAATTACGCTAAACGGCCGTCCCTGCGCCTTCAGTTCCGCCAAAGCCATCGCCCTGCTGGCTTACCTGGCCGTCTCCGGGATGCGGCATGAGCGGGCCGAATTGGCCGTGCTGCTGTGGCCGGAATCGGATAACAAGCGGGCGCGGGGGGCGCTGCGTTACACCCTCTCCACCATTAAAAAGGAAATAGGCGCTGAGTTTCTCCTGGTTGACCGACGGCATATTGGCCTGAGCGACCAGGCTGACTGGAGCGTAGACGTACACGAGATGCGCCGCTTGCTGGCGCCGGCCTTAGCGCGGGAAAATGGGGCGGGGCTAACGGCCGGGCAAAGCCAGGACGTCGCTGAAGGTATCGGTCTGTGCCGGGGCGAGTTTCTGCAAGGCTTCACCCTGCGCGATGCCGGTAATTTCAACGACTGGGCTGCCATCCAGGGAGACGCCCTGCAACGCGATCTGACCGTCGGCCTGCGCCAGTTGACCATCTACCATCACGAGCAGGCGCAGTGGGACACGGCCGTTGCCTACGGCCACCGCTGGCTGCAATGCGATCCCCTGCACGAACCGGCCCACTGCCAACTGATGCAAAGTTACGCCGCCGCCGCCCAATGGACGGCCGTCCACCACCAATACCAATCCCTGGTAGATTTGCTCGACGAAGAATTGGGCGTCCCGCCGCAGCCGGAGACAGAAGCGCTTTACCAACAGTTATGCCAACAGCGGGACACAACTGCCCCCGCTGCGCCCAGCGCCCGGCAAACCCAGGTGCAGCGCAGCCGCTACGTCCTCACCCAAAAAATGCGCCGCTTTTGGGTGGAAGACCGGCTGGAGCCGCTCCAGGCTGACGGCCGTTTCCTCCACCTCAAACTGCAATTTGCCAACGAAGCCATCAACCACCCCTGGGCCGACGTGCTGGACATTCACAATACGCCAGACGCGGCCAACGTGATGGATGCTTTTCAGGCTGGCGACCACGCTTTGCTCATTTTAGGCGCGCCGGGGGCCGGTAAAACGATTAGTTTGATTGAACTGGCGCATAGTTTGCTGCAAACGGCCGTTCAAGACGAAACCGCGCCCGTCCCCGTCATCCTCAATTTGAGCAGTTGGGCCGGAACCCAGGACAGCATCGCGCAGTGGGCTGTCAAGGAATTGGTGGCGCAGTATC
>JALUPA010000693.1 GCA_027054335.1 Ardenticatenaceae bacterium | reverse complement strand
TATCTGCAATTGGACGATTCTGAACAGGCTGTTGCTTCGTTAAAGAAGGCTTTAACGGTTGCAGAAGCGCTCGGAGCCATTGGTGAAGAAGCTAAATGCCATCGGGAATTGGCCCGGATTTATAAAGCAGAAGGGCGTTATGCTGAAGCTTTAACTTGTTATGAACGCTACCATGATCTGAATGAAACCATCCTCAACGAAAAAGCAGCGGCCCAATTCAAGTATTTGCAGGTTCTAGCTGAAATGAAACAGGTTCAGCGAGAAGAGGAGATGGCGCAAAGGCATCATCTTGCGCTGGAAAAAGAAGTGACGGAACGCACCCAGGCGGAGAAATCGTTACAGGAAAGTGAGGAAAGATACCGGCAAATGTTTGAAGGGCACACGGCCGTACAATGGATTGTAGACCCGGAAACCCACCACATCGTAGATGTAAATCCGGCTGCGGCTGAATTTTACGGCTACACCCGTGAAGAAATGCGCCAGATGCCTATCGCTCATATTAACACGCTGCCACCGCCAGAAATTGCCGAATGTCTCTCTCGGACTAAACGGGAATCTCGCACTTGTCACGTCGTGCCACACCGGTTGGCCTCCGGCGAAATCCGGCAGGTAGAAATTCACGCCAATCCCATCACCATTAACGGCCGTACCCTCCTCTACGCCATCCTCCACGACATAACCGACCGGCTAAAAGCCGAAGCCGCCCTCCGCCAGGCGCAAAAACTGGAAAGCCTGGGCATACTGGCCGGCGGTATTGCCCACGATTTCAACAACCTGCTGGTAGCCATGCTGGGGCAAACTTCCCTGGCTCTGGCCAAGCTGCCGCCGGAAAGTTCCGCCCAACCCCACGTAGAAAAGGCAATGCAGGCCGCAGAACAGGCGGCCAACCTGACCCGGCAAATGCTGGCATTTTCCGGGAAAGGCCAGTTCCACATTCAACCCATCAACCTGAACAAATTGATTGAAACCAACCTGCATCTTTTCCAGACAGCTACGCCCAAAAATGTACGGCTTCGGTCTCAATTATGCGCCTCTTTACCCTTTATTGAAGCCGATGCCGGGCAAATGCAGCAGGTGGTGATGAATTTAATCATCAATGGCGCAGAAGCCATTGGGGAGCGTCCGGGGACAGTCTGGATAAGAACGAGTGAGCAGGACATTCCGGCCGTTGACCAACCCCCTCCTCATTTTTCCGGAGAACCCCTTAAACCCGGCCGCTACGTCAAGCTGGAAGTAGAAGATGACGGTATAGGTATGAATGCGGTCACGCTGGAAAAAATTTTTGACCCTTTCTTCACCACCAAAGATTTGGGGCACGGGTTGGGCTTAGCGGCCGTATTGGGCATTGTGCGCGGCCATCAGGGCGGCATCCAGATAAACAGCGGGCAAGATGAAGGAACAACATTTGCCCTGCTCTTCCCGGCCCTGGCAGATGATGTATCAGGCGCAGACGCAGGCAGAGAAAACGAAACGGCCGTAACCACCCTGCCGCCACATAAAATTGTCCTGGTCATTGACGACGAAGCGACTGTTTGTGAAGCCGTTTGCGACATTCTGGAACTGGACGACATTGCGGCCATTACTGCCTCAGACGGGGCTAAAGGGTTGGCCCTCTTTCAGGCGCATCAGGCAGACATTGGCGCTATCATCCTGGACTTGACAATGCCCGGTATGAGCGGGGAAGAAACATTTCAGGTATTACGGGAAGTGGATACGGCCGTGCCCATTATCCTTTCCTCCGGCTTTAATGAGGAAGAAATTACCCATCGTTTCCCCCGGCACAAGCCCACCGCCTTCCTGCACAAACCTTACCGGGCGGCACAACTCCTGGAAATCGTTAAAAACGTTTTGTAGAGGTGAGGCGGCAGGGTGGCAAAGCAGCTGTTTTTACTTGGCCACCCTTCATGCTTTCTCTCCTTTCCCCGCTAAAAACGCATCCTGAAGCTGGTCAAACAGCCGTTCCCGCCGCTCGGCCGGAATGGTGCGCTTACCCTGCTGGCGATAAAGGAAGATGGTTTTTTGCGTGCTGTCCAACACCACCTGACAACTGCGGCAGGTTGCCAGGTGGTGTTTGGCTACGGCCGTCAGTTCCTCATCCAGGTTGTCATCAATATAATCAGACAGATATTGTAATAAATCTTCGCAGCTAATTTCTTGCATTATTGACTCCTAAAGCAGCCGCGGCGCCTAAGCCACCCGCTCGGCAAAATAAGCGGCCAATTGTTCTCGCAGTAATAATCGCGCCCGGTGCAGTCTCACTTTGGCCGCATTGGCAGAAATCCCCAGCACTTCGGCGCATTCCTGGGTAGAAAGCCCTTCCATTTCCCGCAGCGTAAAAACTGTTTTCAGCTTGGGTGGCAGCGTGGCAATAGCCCGATCCAGTTCGGCCGACACTTCCGCCGCCGACAAATACTGCTCCGGCAAATCCTCCCAATCTATCAAAACAGTGGGGGCCGGCAGATCGTCATCATCATTATCTTCATTCAGAGACAGCAACGGCCGTCGCTGCCGCAATCTATCCTGGCACAAATTATAAGCCACCCGGTACAACCAGGTACTCAACCTGGCCCGCCCTTCAAATTGATCCAGCCGTTCAAACAAGCGCAAAAAAGCATCCTGAACCACGCCTTCCGCTTCATCCTCATTTCCCAGTTGGCTAAAAGCCAGCCGGTACACCTTGTCTGAGTACGTCTCAAATAGTTGATTAAACGCGGCCGAGTCCCGACGACGCAGGGCAGACAGCAATTCCTGTTCGTTTAACATAGCAAATCCTGCTCTTTAGACGGCTGCCAACACGAATGGTTACAAATCAGCCAGCTAAATGAGTGAATCTATAAATACCGTTTTCTTCCGGGAAAAATGCAAGGAAGATTACATTAGCCCGCTGGCAGGTTCAGTAATCTCCAAGCGAACTATCATAACGCGAAAAGGGGCAAAGTGGCAAAGTATCCGGCAACTCTGCAACTTTGCCAACGACGGCAGCGCCACCCTGCCCGTCCAAACCAGCGCACCTGTGGCTTGCACCGTCGTCTACGGCAAAACCCCGGCCTTCGGCTCGCTCACCCTGGATCAGGACATGGCCGGCGGAACCCACGCCGACCACAACCCCCTCCTCACCGGCCTGGAACCGGAAACCGAATACTACTTCCGCCTTCAGGGCGTAGACGACGACGGCAACATCTGCATCTCTGAAACGATGACTTTCACCACCCCGCCCCAGGCTACCAGCGAAACGCAAAACCTGGCCGTGCCAGACAACGGCGCCGTTATCGCAGATTATAGCAGCGCCTTTGGCGACGCTGCTCCCGACGCCCGCTGGGGCGTCCTGGCCGCCTTCGACGACAGCCCCAACACCGAATGGTCCAGCAACGGCGACGGCAATGACGCCTGGGTAGAAATCGATCTGGCCCAGCGTGCGGCCATAGACAGCGTGGCCTTTCAGACCCGTTCCATGAGCGACGGCTCGGCCATCACCCTGGCTTTCACTATCACCACTGACGGCGGCGAAACGCTTGTCCCCTTTGAACTACCGGATGACAACAATATGTGAATTTGCTACGGCCGTCACCGCCCAAACCCTGCGCTTCAATTTGATGGACACCACCGGCGGCAATACCGGCGCCGTAGACATCGCCGTCTATGGCAACTTTATTGACGAGTAAGAAAAAACCACAGAGACATAGAGGCACGGAGAAAAATCTCTGTGTCTCTGTGCCTCTGTGGTAAAAAAATGTCTTTCTCAGAAACCCCTGTTTATTCAGTTGTGAGGATATGTAGTTTGGCGTGGGGAATCGTTTCAAATGCACCGCAATGGAACTTGATGGTAAACCCCTGCTGCAAAAGCGGGTATTCCTCCGTGTGCGATTTGGCAACGTTGATGGCGTAATCAATCAAATCCAGGAACCGCTCGCGATCATGGCACATCAAATCTTCCGTGTTGCCCGAATCTTCATAAGTAACGGCCAGCCAATGCACGGCCGCTTCCGGGTGCCGCGCCTCCAGGATAGCAAACTGTTTCTCATCATCCTGATGCACAATTTTTTCCTGCGTATCACCTTGCAAAATAGCCGGGAATGGATTTTCATTGTTTAACGGTACGTCATCTAAATCAAGCATTGTGTCCTCCTCAACAAGTGTAGGGCGGTTTTGTAAAATCGCTGCCCGATTTACAAAATCGGACTACAACAGCCTATTCTATCATGGGCCGGAAATCTCATAAACCACTGGTGTCTAATACCCAAAGTTTAGCACAAACCAAACCCGAATTACATTCTCACTTGAAAAATTATTTACACAATCATGTTAAACTCAACTATTGATTATTTCCTCTTCCCCTCTACAATAATTATAGAGCCAAAGAGTCGGGAAGAATGTTGCCCTTTATTCTTTGACCCCCATTTGCCTAAGTTGCAGGTCGTGTTACCCAATAAAGGAGACTAAAATGCTTAACAAAAGAATTCCAATTCTAGCCATGCTTGCCCTATTTGTTTTAATTCTGCCCCCATTACTTGTCGCCCAAACATCTTTCCCGCAGCCAACAATCAATCAAAAAATATTATCAAAGACGGCCACAAAGAATACGGCCGTTCCCCCCGTCATCCAAATCATCATCAAATTTAAGGCGGCGGCCGCTGCCAACCAAGCCGTTCCGTTTAACGCCAGCGCGGCCCTTGCCCGTCTCAGTGAGGCGGCCGGCGTCACCCTGACGTATGCCCGCCCCATGTCCGGGGAAGCTCACGTCTTGCGGCTGCCGGAAGCAGTTCCGGCTTCTGAAGCGGCCATTATTGCCGCCAAACTGGCTGCGTTACCAGACGTAGCCTATGCCGAACCCGATCTGATCAAGCAAATTGTTGGCGAACATAGCAGCCAACCCCAAAGCCCCAACCTGACCCCGAATGATTCCCGCTTTGGCGAGCAGTGGCATTATGGCTATACGGCCAACACCGCCGAAGGCATTAACGTCGTAGCTGCCTGGGACATCACTACCGGGATTAGCAGCACGGTCGTCGCCGTGATAGATACAGGCATTCTGGCCCACACAGAACTGGCCGGCCGCACCGTGCCCGGTTACGATTTTATTACGGACTCTGCCATCGCCAATGACGGCGGGGGCCGGGACAATGACCCTTCCGATCCGGGTGACTGGAATGTAGCCGGTGAGTGCGGTACAGGGAGCAGCCCCCGCGATAGCTCCTGGCATGGAACCCACGTGGCCGGTACCATTGGCGCGGCCACCAACAACGGCGCCGGCGTCGCCGGCGTCAACTGGAACGCCAAAATTTTACCCGTCCGCGTCCTGGGCAAATGCGGTGGCAACACCTCCGATATCGTAGACGCCATCCGCTGGGCTGCCGGCTTACCCGTCAGCGGCGTACCGGCCAACGCCAATCCGGCCGACGTCATCAACATGAGCCTGGGCGGCCAGGGCAGTTGTTCCCCCGCCGAACAAAACGCCATCAATGACGCCGTCGCGGCCGGCGCCACCGTCGTTGTGGCTGCCGGTAACAGTAATGCCAACGCTGCCAACTACAGCCCCGCCAGTTGCAATAATGTCATCACCGTCGCGGCCACAGACCGCACGGGCGACCGCGCCTGGTACAGCAACTTTGGCAGCGTCGTAGAGGTAAGCGCCCCCGGCGGCGAAACGGACACAGAAGTAAACGGCGTCCTGTCTACGCTGGATTCCGGCACGACGATCCCCAATAATGACAACACCTACGCCTACTACCAGGGAACCAGCATGGCTGCCCCCCACGTAGCCGGGGTAGCTTCCCTGCTCATTGGGGAAAATCCGGGAATCAGCCCGGCCCAGGTCTTGGCTACCTTGCAGCTAACGGCTCGCCCCTTTCCTTCTGGCAGCGGCTGCACCACCAGCAATTGTGGCTCAGGCATCGTAGATGCTTACCAGGCGCTAAATATCTCTTTTACGCAGGTCTACCTGCCTGTTATATTGCAGGGTAACGGTTCCACCGGCAATCCTTTTATCAATCCGGACTTTGAAAGCGGTTCCACCGGCTGGACAGAATTTTCCCAGCGAGGCGTTTTGCCGCTCATTGGAGAAACCTTCCCCAGCGGCGTCACGCCCCACAGCGGCAGCAAAGCTGTATGGCTGGGCGGTTTGGATAACGAGATTAACTACGTGGAGCAAACTGTCACTGTACCGGTCAGCGCGCCCTATCTGGCCTATTGGCGCTGGATTGCCTCCAGCGACGCCTGCGGCTTTGATATTGGCGGTGTGGTGATCAACGGAGCCACTGTTGTAGACGTGTATGATTTATGCAGTTCTGCCAATACGGGCGGCTGGCAGCATTACGTGGTTAATCTTAACGCCTACGCCGGACAAACAGTAGCCCTACAAATTCGCGCGGAAACTGACAGTACGGTCAATAGCAATTTATTTATTGACGACGTTTCCTTCCAATCCAACCCCACAGCCACAGATACGGCCGTTCCTCCTCTCTTCACCCCCAATGACGCCGCAGCCCCCAAGCCGTAAATAAGTTCCGCCTAAACCTCTGAGGTCTGAGAGACCTCAGAGGTTTGCAAACAGGCAGTTAATTGTGGACGATTACTTTGCTAAGTAATTGTCCAGAAATTAGTTCGTAGTAACGACTTTAGTCGTCCCGCTAAAGCGGTTACTACCAACCAAAACGGAAAGTAATTTTTAGACACTTACTAAAGCAGGCCCTGTTTAATTTTCCTCAGCCAGACCGGCCAGCCAGTCATCAAATAGCTGCAAGACGCGGGCCAGATTATCCGGTATATTCGCGCCATCCATCGTGATCACCTGCTGCACTTGACGGCCGTTTCCAGCGGTGATGGTGTAGGTGAAACGGTCGCAGCAGGCGTCTACCGGCATATATTTCGGCCCCAGATCGAAGAACCCGTTTGCTTCCAGATCAGCGAGTAGTCGCTGGATTTCTGCCGGAGATTTTTGCCAGGTACGGCCGTCGCTGGTCAGGATACGGCCGTCGGCATAAAAACGCCACTCTGTCTCAGCCGGGCCAATCCCCTTCAAGCCGCCGCTGCGCTCGTACACAATAACCGCCCCATCGGCTAAATCAGTCGCCTGGGGTTGGCTTAAGAGCCTCTCGGCCGCCGCCGGGCTGGCCGCCGCTGCCTGACCGGCGGCCGGTTTGGGGGCGGCCGTATCTCCGGGCGTTTCCGGCACGGCCGTTCCTGACGCCAGCGCCGGGGCCACCGCCAATCCTGTATCACTCACCGCCTTCTCCCCCGAAAGGTCAGCCGGGCGGCACGCCGTGAACAGCGCAAGCGCGGCAGCCAACCACCAGATAACCAACAGTTTCTTCATCACCACACCTCCAACACAACAAACGCCGGTTCACTCTACTAACAAAACGGCAGCGGACAGGGAAAAGTTCCCTCACCACCAACCAAACCTGACAGGCTCCCTCGAATTTCATGCAGTTTTGCCAGCCTGTCAGGTTTTTCTAAAAAAGCCACCCCCCTTTCGGTGAACGGCTTCTCCAAACTCTGCTCTGGCCGCCTACATCCACACCCTCCTCTCTGCTGCCCTTCTCAGCGAAACATTCGTCAACTCATTCCCCTCTGCCGATATACCGCCTGAAAGAACAACGGGTTTGTGGCTGGATGAACTAAACAAGATCGTCTGGGTCGAAGGCCGGGTCATTGATTTGACCGCCCAGGATTACACCATTCTGGCCTGCCTCTACCAACATGCTAACCAGCTTTGCCTCAAAAAAGACATCGTGGAACAAGCCCTGGATGAACCTTACGATCCTTACGACAGGGAGCAAAGC
>JALUPA010000692.1 GCA_027054335.1 Ardenticatenaceae bacterium | reverse complement strand
ATAATCGTAAAACACCACACGGCCGTGACGGGTGACGCCAAAATTCTTCAGCAGCATATCGCCGGGAAAAATATTGGTTGCCGCCAAATCCTTAATCGCCTGCCCGTAATCCAAAACGGCCGCCCGCACCGCCGCCTCAGCTTCCTCCCGCAAATAAATGTCCAGCGGGATAACCCGCCGCTCCACATACGCATGGGCCACAATCACGGAATCTCCATTCACCCGGACAGTGCCCGGAGCAATCTCCTGTAACTCCGCCAACAGTTCTGCGGCAAATTGTTCCCGTCTGAATTTAAGGTGTTCAAAAGATTGGGCGTCAATCAAACGGCCGGCGCGATCATGCAAGAAAACCATCTTGTATTTTTGCACCACTTCCCGCCGGGTAATCTTTTTGGGGTAGCTGAATCTGTCTTTGATGATTTTGAAGACCAGATCGTAATCGGGCAGGACAAAAACGGTCATCACCATACCGCGCTGCCCGGGAGCAATGTGGAACTGCTCGTCTGACCGGGCCAGATGGTGCAGCAGGTCGCGGTACAATTCTGTTTTACCGTGTTTGTTGTAGCCCAGGGAGATATAAATTTCGGCGATGCGTTTGCGGGGCATGATGGTAGTGAGAAATTGTACCAGATCATACGGCCGTTCCACCTGCACGTGAAAATAGGCGCGGGCAAAACTGAACAGGATACTGACGCTGTTTTCATCGCACAACACGCTGTCTACGTAAATGCCCTTCTCCTCGTGCTGCAAGGCCAGAACCAAGGGGATAATACCGCTCCGGGTGACAAGCCGGCCAATCAGATAGGCGCTTTTGCCGCGATAGAAGCCGGTCATCACCACGTCAATTTGCTGTAAGTCGGCGTTCATCCCGGCTAAACGGCCGTCCAGGAAGGCGGCTACGGCCCTGACGTCTGCTTCCAGATGGGCAAATGGCGCTTGAAACCCAGCGTCGCAGAGAATGGTGTGGATGGGAACGGCCGTATCTCCCCCAGCTTCATACGCGCGGTAAACCGAATCATTGGCAAAAGTAGGCGGCGTGTCAAAGTCGGTAGCCACAAATTCGATTTGCGGGTCTACGCCTACTGTAGAAAAGATGCGCCGGGTGACGGAATTGAAAAAAGTCTCGGCAATCTCCCAATCTTCATGCCGGGCAATCAGAGTGGAATAGACCGCCTTCAGGCTGGCCCAGACCAGTTTCTCCATCAGCCGGTCATCCAGTAAGCCGCGAATGTCGCCCACCACCCGATCAATGATTTGGGTGTACAGGTCTAACCTTTCTCTGGCGTCTGCGGCCCGGCCATGCCAATCTCGCTGCTCAAACCGCCCTTTGGCCCGGCAAGTAATTTGCTTGAAAGCCAAACAATAGGCGGTAAACCCTTCGTGGATAACGGCGGCCCCCAGGCTGGCAAGCCGGCTGTCTGTGAGGCGAGATGACGCCAGTATGTCATTCATGCAAAAATTGTACTGAGTTTCTTCAGCCCTGCCAATAGGGGAAAAAGCCGGATTGTCAGTTAAAAATCAGTTGAATGTCATTTATGACGGCCGTTTTGCTGTTATGATGGGTGTACCGAGTAATCCACGTCAAGTTGATACAAGAGGCAACAAGATGTTTCGCTTTGAAAATTCTCAACTTCATTGTTCTACCTGTGGCAGTTATCTGATCGAAGTAATTTGCCGGGAATGTGACGGCCGTGGCCGTAAACACACGCTGGTAGGGGAACGGCCGTGTTCCCACTGTCAGGGGAATGGCTTCAGCCGGCAATGTGTGCTGGGCCATCCCCAGGAAGAGAAGCACCGGGCTGCCCAAATGATCGCCAGATTCGCCTGATATTTTGCCTTCCTATCGCTCCAATCATGTTATAATCGCTTCCACGCCCGCCCTGCGTGACCATCTGGAAGATATTTTACCCTCTTTCAGGAATTAGCAGAAAGTCGGACAGCGCTGGAATACCTGCGCACACTGTTGTATTATATGGGTAAGGCCGCAGCGCACTTACAACCGGAAGAAATGGTAACCGCCGTCCAAAACGTGCTGGCCGATGAAGGAAGTGAGATTATGCAAACAGTAGCGGATCGCTGGATTGAACAAGGAATTGAGCAAGGTCTGCAAGAAGCCATCCTGGATATTTTATCTGTGCGTTTTGAGATTGTACCGCAAGAGATTGAAGCTGAGGTCACGGCCGTAAACGATGCGGATCAACTGCGCTACCTGCACCGCCAGGCCATTTTGGTGAAAAACCTGGGCGAGTTTGCCGCTTTGCTGCCAGAAAGCCAGGAATGACGATTGAAGCAAGGTGAGCATTTTTCACCGCATACGCGGTTATTTCTTTTTCTTTTTGCTTCTACTTCCATTGTCTGCTTGCCAGACACAACCTGAACCCACCGCAACGGCCGTCCTCCCCACCATTCCCC
>JALUPA010000691.1 GCA_027054335.1 Ardenticatenaceae bacterium | reverse complement strand
GATCTGCCGCGGATTGCGCGGATTAGCGCAGATTAAATCCTGCAAATCCGCGCAATCCGCGGCTATGTTCCAGGAGAAAAACCAATGACCGAATTAAAACCTTTATTCAATTTTGACCAACTGCCGGCGAAAACAACCAACAGCAACGGGCTGACCGGCATGGACGTGATTTCCGTAGACCAGTTTGACCCGGACAAGCTGGCCTACATCTTCGCCCGCGCCCGCGAGATGCGGGAGATGGTGCGGCGTGTGGGCGGGACGGATTTGCTCAAAGGGTACGTTCTGGCCTGCCTCTTTTACGAACCCAGCACCCGCACCAGTTCCTCCTTCATTGCGGCCATGGAACGGCTGGGGGGCAGCATCATTCCCATCACCCAGGGCGTCAAATTCAGCTCCGTGAGCAAGGGAGAGACGCTGGCGGACACCGTGCGCACCCTGGAACAGTACGCCGACGCCGTCGTCCTGCGCCACCCGGAAATCGGTTCCGCCAAACTGGCCGCCGACTACGCCAGCGTGCCCGTCCTCAACGCCGGCGACGGCCCCGGCGAGCATCCCACCCAGGCGCTGCTGGATTTGTTCACCATTCGCGAGGAGTTGGGGCAGATTGAAGGCTTGAAAATAGCCATGATTGGGGATTTGAAAAACGGCCGTACCGTCCAATCCCTGACCAAACTCCTCCTCCACTTCGACGTCAGCCTGCGCTTCGTCTCCCCGGAAATCCTGCGCCTGCCCTTAAAAACAATGAACCAGGTCATTGACGCCGGGATTGACGCGCGGGAAACTCACGACGTGGCCGACGTCATTGACAATGCCGACGTTCTCTACGTTACCCGCGTGCAAAAAGAGCGTTTTGCCGATTTGGCCCAATACGAGCAGGTCAAGGATTACTACGAAATCACCGCCGACCTGATGGCCAAAGCCAAAGAGAAAATGATCGTCATGCACCCCCTGCCCCGCGTCGGCGAAATTCATTACAACGTAGACGCCGACCCCCGCGCTGCCTACTTCCGCCAGGTGCAGAATGGCATGTTTATTCGCATGGCTCTGCTGGCGGCTGTGTTGGGGCAAGCCTGAAATGGTAGTCGGTGATCGGTAAACTGATTGCCAACTACCGATTACCGAAAACTTGTCATATAATTTGCCCGATGAGCGCCCACTTCGCCGCCAAACGGCCGTTTACCGTAACTCTCACAATTATGGGGGTTTTTTTATTAGGACTGTGGAATTTGGGCCGGGCGGCGGCGCTCTACCGGGAACAGGATTTATTGCTCACCTTACAAGTGCAACCAGACCCGCGCCTGCGTTTAACGATAGCGTTGGTGTGGGCCGTCATATTTGGGGGATTGGTCTGGGCGGTGTGGCGCAGACGGCCGTTCAGCCAAAAAGCCATCCCTGTCCTGACAGCCATATACGCCACCTACGATCTGGGCCTGCGGATATTTTCACCGCCCGCCCGCCTCAACGGGGCCAACTGGCTATTAACCGGCGCATTTTACCTTATTATTATCCTGTTTATGGCCTGGGCCTTAAACCGCCAGGCCGCCAACGACTATTTTCAATCCGCAGACTTCGTCGTGAGCGACTCAACCTAACGATGACGCAGATTCAAAATCGTCAAGCAAAAATCGTCAATCGAAAATAAAAACCATGGACGGAAAAATAGAAAGACTGCGACAACTCAGACAACGATCACAAGAAGGCGGCGGCCTGGAAAAAGTAGCCCGGCAAAAAGCCAAAGGCAAAATGACCGCCCGCGAGCGCATCGAACTCCTGCTGGACAAAGGCTCATTCCGAGAAATAGACGCTTTTGTCGTCCACCGGGAACAAAACTTTGGCATGGCGGAGAAACAATTTTTAGGTGACAGCGTTATAACCGGCTGGGGCACGATAGGCGGCCGCCTCATCTACATATTCAGCCAGGATTTCACCGTCTTTGGCGGCAGCCTGGGCGGCGTTCACGCCGAGAAGATCGTCAAGATCATGGATATGGCTATGCGCAACGGAGCGCCCATCATCGGTATCAACGACTCCGGCGGAGCGCGCATCCAGGAAGGCGTCGTCAGCCTGGGCGGTTACGCCGACATTTTCCTGCGCAACACTTTGGCATCCGGCGTCGTGCCCCAAATCAGCGCCATCATGGGGCCGTGCGCCGGCGGCGCCGTCTATTCCCCCGCCCTCACCGACTTCATCTTCATGGTCAAAAAGAGCAGCTACATGTTTATCACCGGCCCTGACGTTGTTAAAACTGTCACCGGCGAAGAAGTTACCTTTGAAGAACTGGGCGGGGCCATCACCCATAACAGCGAAAGCGGCGTAGCCCATATGGCTGCTGAATCCGAAGCCGACGCCCTCTACCTCATCCGGGAACTAATGAGTTATCTGCCTTCCAATAACATGGAAGACCCGCCCTTC
>JALUPA010000690.1 GCA_027054335.1 Ardenticatenaceae bacterium | reverse complement strand
GATCATGGAGCACCCCGAGGTGTGGGACATGGTTCTCCGCTTTGCCGCCACCGGGCGCCTCCGGCCGCCCGCCCCCTGAGCGCGCTTCACCGCAGGCGATCGGCGCCTCGCCAGCAGCCAGCCGGTGCGCCCTAAACGATTCATACCATCAGATTACCCCAAACTGCCATTTGCGGCTACCGGCAAATTTATAAATTGCTTGACAAAATCAACAAAAGCTAATATCATTAGTTTTATTAACTAACGTCGTTAGTCTTTAAGGAGATATGCAATGTTAAACATGATTCAAACGCAAAAGCGAACAAAGTGGAGTATGCCGGGATTATTACTGCGGAAGGACACCCATCTGAATCGCGTATAAAGGAACGACCATGCCCTACCCCAGTCAAGTAACACGAGACACCATCGTTCAGCAGGCATGGCAAATGATTGAAGAAGAGGGCGTCCAGCAATTGTCATTGAACAAGCTGGCCACCTCTCTCAACATTAAAGCACCGTCGCTGTACCGGCACGTCAGCAGCAAAGCCGACTTGTTGCAGGCCGTCAATCTGCTCACCTTGCAAAAACTATTTGCTGACATTGCCAACGCCATACCCGCAGATAGCCCGCCAGTTGAACAAATGACGGCCGTGCTGCACGCTTACCGTCAATTTGCCCTGGCCCATCCCCACACCTACGAACTGGTCTACCAATACAATCCCCCCGCCCGCCCCGATGAAGACATTTTAGTCCAGATGATACTGCCTATTCAGGAAATCGCGATCGACACTGCCGGTCCTGAAAAATCTTTGGCCGCCTTACGTGGCGCATTAGCTCTGGCCCACGGCTTTGTTATGCTGGAAATTAAGCAGCAGCTACAACGCGGTGGGGATTTAGACGTTGATTTTCAACAGGCCGTCAATGCCTATCTAAATGGCTGGCAATCGCCCTGAAATGCTCACCCGCAACCGTAAGAATAGCAAATTAGTCACATAGGAAATATTTCCTATTTTGGTTTTCCCCAGATCGCCCTATGGTTAATAAAATCTCGTACTTGCTGATTAGGACTCATTCGTATTTTAACATCTCACAGGACTACATCATGGCCAAAATATTACTCGTAGAAGATGACGCGCTTATCCGTGACCTTATTGTGTACCGTCTACAAAATCATCATTTTGACGTCGTGGCTGCCAGCGATGGAGCGGAGGGCGTTTTGCTGGCTAAATCAGAAAACCCGGATTTGATCCTCATGGATATGCGGATGCCCATTATGGATGGTTGGGAAGCTACGGAGCAGATCAAAACCAGCCCCCAAACAGCTGCCATTCCCATCATCGCCCTGACAGCCCAATCAGCCACAACCGTCAAGCAACGGGAGATGAATGCCAGTTACGATGGCTATGCCCAAAAGCCGTTGGAATTTAAGCAATTGCTTACTCAAATTGAATCATTGATACAGCAACGTATTGTTGCCTGAAATTAACCTTGAACACAAAAAAAGCCGTCCTTTGGAGGACGGCCGTATAAATTTGCCTGTTTAATTGGTCTGCCAATAACTAATGGGCAGAATATGGTTGTACAGCCGGCATAGGTTCTTCCGCTTCCTCATAAACTTCCACAAAATCTTCCTGCTGGCTAATCCGCGAAGAAAGCATACAAGCTGAAACTACTAATGATGAAAAAACAACTGATGCCATGATGAATAACAAAATAATAATCATCTTTCCCCTCGTTTTCTACTTAATCTCACCGAATGAATAATTTCCTACTCATAAGGATAAGACATCCTGAATCTATTGTCAGTAGTACATACAGGACAGGACAATGGTACTAAAAGTCCATAACTATCCAACACCTAAAACGGTAGCAACACGCTGAATCTATTATTAACAGTAATTGGCTGCGTTGAGGGTGTCGTACTAAGTAGATTGAATGACGCTGTTTTAACCTGCGGTGGCTCCCGCAAAACAATCCTCAAAATTCCTCTTCCTACAAGGCGCCCCAATCATATGTCAAATTGCCCAATTTGGCAAAATTCCGGCGCCAGGCAACGGAACGAATCCAGCTGACCAAAGACGCTTTGCCCCGTACCTGGCACTGCCAAATCGTTCTACTCGCCAAACTGAACGGCCAGTTCTTCAGGTTTGGCAAGGGGTTGATGGCAAATGAAGCGGCGGCAGACATAGGCAGTGGCCTGATCGTTCAGTTGGCTACGGCCGTCCAACAAAGGTACACTTTCACCATCCACCCCCACAGCCACTACCAGATGGGGCCGATAAAGAGAAAACACTACGTCCAGCAGCACGGCCGTATCCGGCGCAGCCGGATTCCCCACAATCGCCACTTCCTGCGGCTCACTCAAAATGAAGGCAGCATCCGTTAACCATTGAGAAAAAGCGGATGGGTATTGCGTCATTGGTTCCTTCAGGGCAGCTACGGCCGTTTCCGCCACATCCCAATACGCCATCTCCCCCGTGTACAAAGCCAGACGCAAAAGAACACCCGCGGCCATACTATTGCCACAAGGTGTGGCATTATCCTGCAACTCTTTGGGGCGGTAAAGGAGAGTTTCGTGGTCATCGGCCGTGTCAAAAAAGCCACCATTTTCCTCATCGCGGAAATGGGCCAGCATCGTATCGGCCAACTGCCGCGCCCAGACAAACCAACGCGATTCAAACGTGGTCTGATAAAGGGCCAGCAAGCCATCCGCCAGATAGGCGTAATCTTCCAGGTAGCCGTTGTGCCGGGCTTTAGCCCCGTCTTTCCAGGTGTGGTAAAGACGGCCGTCTCCCCAACTCATCATTTCTTGCAAAAAAGCAGCATTTTGCCGGGCAATCTCCGTGTAATCGGGCCGGTTCAGGGCGCGTCCCGCCTCGGCAAAAGCAGCCAGCATCAGGCCGTTCCAACTGGTGAGAACCTTGTCGTCCAATCCCGGCCCAACCCGCCGCGCCCGCACCGCGTACAATTTTTGGCGCAGGTCGCGCATTTTGGCTTCCAGTTCGGCCAAAGGGACGTTCAGGGAGACGGCCGTTTCCTGCGGCGAGCGGGGCAAATGCAAAATGTTGTGCCCTTCCCAGTTCCCCTGCTCTGTCACTCCGTAATACGCCATGAGAATAGGCGCGTCCTCTTCCAAAATTTTCTCGATCTCGGCCGCTGACCAGACGTAAAATTTACCCTCCACCCCCTCGCTGTCCGCGTCGTAACTGCTGTAGAAACCGCCGTCCGGGTGATGTAGTTCTCGTACCACAAAGTCCAGCGTTTCCTCCACAATGCGCTGATACAGGGGTTTGCCCGTTACTTGGAAAGCATGCAGGTACACCCGCGCCAACAGGGCGTTGTCGTAGAGCATCTTCTCAAAATGAGGTACCAGCCAGTGCGCGTCGGTGGCATAGCGAGCAAAGCCGCCGCCGATCTGGTCATACATGCCGCCATCAGCCATTTTTTCCAGGGTATGCTCCGCCATGTAGAGGGCTGTCGCGTCGTCGGACTGCAAATATTGGCGCAGCAAAAATTCCAGAGCCATGGACGGGGGAAATTTGGGGGCGCCGCCAAAGCCGCCCGCCGCCTGATCGAAACTGTCGAAGAGGACGGCCGTAGCCAGCCCCAACATCCCCTTCTCCAACACGCCGCCAGCCTGCCCCAGTGGAATAGTACGCTGCAAGTGTTCTGACAACTTGCCAGCTTGTTCATCCAATGATTCCCGCCGGTTCCGCCAGGCGTCCCCCACTGCCTGCATCACCTGCCTGAAGGAAGGCATCCCCTGGCGGGGCACAGGCGGGTAATACGTGCCGCCGTAAAAGGGACGGCCGTCCGGTGTGAGGAAAACAGTCATCGGCCAGCCTCCCTGCCCGGTCATTGCCACCACCGCCTGCATGTAAATCTGATCCAGATCGGGCCGCTCCTCCCGGTCTACCTTGACGTTAATGAAATGATCGTTCATGTAGACGGCCGTTGCCGGGTCTTCAAACGATTCATGGGCCATCACGTGGCACCAATGGCAGGCAGCATAGCCAATAGAAAGCAAGATCGGCTTACCTTCTGCCTGCGCCTTTTGCAGCGCTTCTTCACCCCAGGGATACCAATCCACCGGATTAGCGGCGTGCTGGCGCAGGTACGGGCTGGTTTCGTGGATTAGTCGGTTAGGCATGGGAATCCTCTTGATAATTGGGTAACTGGGTAATTACCCAATTGTCTCTTATTGCCGTTGTTGAATCTTACAGAGATAATAGCACAATGTCACGCGCAAGGAAGCATTTTCTACTGACAACGGCCGTACTCATCGGCCTGATCTTGTTGGCGTGGTGGGTTTATTATCCGCCCTTTGTCCGTTACTTCGTGGGGGATGATTACATTCAGTTTGATTACGTCAAACAGTTTTGGCAACGGCCGTATCTGGCCTGGCAGCTACTCAATCCCTACACCCTCAACTGGTATTACCGACCGCTACAAAACCTCTGGTTTCTGCTGAACCGGCAGGTTTTTGGCTACAATCCGGCAGGCTACTATATTTTGCAGTTGGGCCTTCACAGCCTGGCAGTTGTCTTGCTGTATCGCGTGGCCCGGCAGTTCGGCCTGAACCGGTTTGCGGCTGTGAGTACGGCCGTTCTCTTTGCCATCCACAGCCATTGGGTAGACGTTGTTACCTGGATCAGCAGTGTCGCCATTGTCATGGAAGCGGTTTTCAGCCTGCTGACGTTGAGCGTGTGGTTGTCTTACCTGAAACGGCCGTCCCCCATCAAACTCATCCTCACTTTTGCCCTGACCCTGCTTACCCTGATCACCCACGAAGAAGGCGTCATCCTACCCTTCTTCCTCCTGCTTATCTGCCTCCACCAACGCCTTGCCTCCATCCCTAAACGCAAAAAATCACGCCGTACGCCTTCACGCATCACACAGTACGCATCACGCTTCCACCCCGCCAGCCACCCCCAGGAAACTGTCTTCTTCCTCCTCCTCGCCTTCATTACCACCGCTTACCTCTACGTTCAGTTTACTCGTCCCAATGCCACTTTAGATGCTGCCTCCCGTACCCCGGCTGACCTGCTGGCAGCCCTGTCTCCAACAACCTTGCTGGATTTTCTGCACGTGACGCTGTTTCGTTTTACCTTTATCTACCCCATTCTAACCTTAACCGGGGCGGCAAAAACAGTTTTTGTTTTGTTGGCGCTGCCGCTAATTGGTCTTTGGTTTTGGTACGGCCGTTGGCTGACCCGCCTCGGTTTGTTATGGACGGCCGTCCACCTGGTCTTTATCTACTTCGCTCTCTATACGCAAAAACCAGAACTGTACGCCGGACGGCACATCTACAATGCCGGAATTGGGTTAGCATTGGCGCTTGGGGCAACAATTGATCAGGTTTTGGAAATTGGAGAGTGGCGATTGGTAATTGGTAATAGGAAACTGAATCTTCAACCTCCCATTACCAATCTCATTATTGCCATTGTTCTCCTGCTGGCAATGGGCCACCATATCAACCAGACGCGACAAATACAGGGGGATTGGCTGGAGAATGTGCTGGAGGAGGCAACGGCGCGGCAGCAGCTTCTGGAAATAATTCCCACGTTAACAACAGAAAATCATATTTTTGCCGTCCGCTTTCCCATTGCCCCCCGCTTTATGCGCAGCGTAGCCCAGGTCTGGTACGATTTACCGCTGGAACGACCGGGCGGTAGTCTGGAGCATTTGCGAGCAGCCAAAGAAGCCGATCCCACTTACTACGTGCTGGATTACGCCGACGGCCGTGTCTACAATCTGATGCCTGACCTGCAAGACCACGACCGCACTATTTTCCTCTGGGCCAGAGCCGCCACGCCGGCCCCCACAGTCGTCAGCGCCCCTAACGGCCGTCAACTGGCCCTGAAAGTGACGCCGCCGCCCGGTCAATGGCAGTCGCTGGAATACACCTGGCAAATCCCCCAAAATAGCGCCCTGAAAACGGCCGTTCTCCTCCAACCTGGTCTTACCTACCGCGTCCGCATCCAGAGCGATCTTGAGCCGCCGCAAACGGTAGCCGAGGTGACGGCCCTTTCCGACAAAGCCGCCTGGAAAGAGACCACCATCCCTCTGGAATCGTATTGGGGCCAGACCATCACCATCAGCCTGGAAGCGAAGAGCAATGACGACACTCCTGCTTTTTGGGGAAATCCGCGCCTGGTCGTTGACCGGTAACGGCCGTCTGTAAAAATTGAACCATCTGTCATTCACGCATCACGCAAATACGCTTCCAGGGCGTCCAACTTCTCATCCCGTCCCAACACCACCAATACATCGCCCGCCTCCAGCGGAATCATCGGGGAGACGTCCAGGCGGACACGGGGTGCGCCTGACTCATCGTGCCGTTCCAGCAAGCCAACCACATTCAGGTCAAAGCGATTGCGGAAATCCAGGTCAACCAACGTCTGCCCCCACCAGGCTGGGGGAATTTGAACACGGCGGGAGCTAACGCCGGGCATAATCTGCCGCTGACTATACTTCTGCCGCTGGCTGCGGTAAATTGTCTGGTTGTGCGCCAGGAGCGAGGTGACGACCAGGGCAATGAGCGACGGAATCATGTAGGCGGAACCAAAAATTTCCACCGAAAACAGGATGGCAGCCAAAGGCACGTTGACAATGGAAACCAAGGCGGCCGTCATACCGGGCACAATCAACCACATCGGCTGGATGCCCAGAAAATCAGCCATGCCGGCCGCTACCATCGTGCCAAAAAAGAGGGAGGGAACCAACAAGCCGGCCGATCCCCCTGAGCCAACTGTAGCAATGGTGGCGGGCATCTTGGCTGCCAGGGCAATCAGAGCCACAGCCAGGGTTAATTTTCCGGCCAGGGCCGCATTGACGACGGATTCGCCGGTACCCAGCACCAATTCCAGGCCAAAATCACCCAACCGCAACTGCTCCACCAACAGTACAACGCCGATGGCCATGAAGCCGGTAATAGCCGCGCCGGTCAGGTGACGTTGCCAGGCAACCGGCAGCCGGTGATAAAAAGTGTGATGCCCCCAAGCATGAAATTTGCCAAAAAAGATGCCCACCAGAGCAATCAGGGCGCTCATCACGATAACGTCCAGGTAATAGGCCAGGGTTGCCGGAGGCACAAAGAGCTTTTCTACCTCAAACATGGCCGTTTTGCCGGGGGCAAAAATGTGGGTCAGGAAGAAGGCCACCAACGCAGCCAGCAGCGAGTAGAGCAATTTTTCGATGATGGGGCGTTTGCGGTACATTACTTCGGTGGCAAAGAAGGCGGCGGCAAAGGGGGCGCCCAGCAGAACGGAAACGGCCGCCGCAATGCCGCTGAGTTGGGCCGTCTGTAAATCGTCCGGGTCTGTGGCCCGCCACCAGTTGGCGATGCGGTCGAACAGGGAGAGTTTTTGGGCGACGGCCGTTACCTGGAAACGCGGCTTAAATAATCCGGCGGCCGTACTTTCGCCAATCAGCGTCACGCTGGCTTCCAACCCGCCGCTGCCGCCGCTGCCCAGGGTGATCAGGGTGGCGAGGAATTTTTTGGCGGCCAGCGTAAACGTGGGCAACTGCCAACGCGCTTCTACGCCATCTTGCCCTTTTAATACCTGGTCAAAGGTCGGTTCGGAAGAATAGTAAAGAGAAATGGCCCTTTCCAGACCATCGCCCTCTACGTCGTTTAGTTCGTGGATACGGCCGTCGCTGTCCCGATAATGAATCACAGCCGCCCGGTATCGAGTGATGGCGGCTACCAGCGCTGCGCCGGCGAGCAAAGGAACCAATACCAGCAGCAGCCTAACGCCCGTCTCCAGTTCCTCCAGATAAGACAGAGTAAAGTGGAACAGCCATTCTACCGACTGGCGCA
>JALUPA010000689.1 GCA_027054335.1 Ardenticatenaceae bacterium | reverse complement strand
ACATACCGGCCCGGCTGCAAAATTACACGGCCATGGCCCGCCAGAAATACGGCCTGGACATTGCGCCCGTTGTCCTGCTGCTAACGGAACCGCCGCCGGGCACAGACGTACCGGCCTGCTACCATACCGAGTTTATGGGACTGGTCACGCATCAGGATTTTATCGTTATCAAATTGTGGGAACTGGATGCCAAAGAGACACTGCGCCGTTCTGCGCCGCCTGGATTGCTGCCTTATGTGCCGCTGATGGCCGATGCGGATGAAGATGTGATCCGGGAATGTGTCCGCCGCATTCGCCGGGAGCCGGACAGCGAAGAGTTGGAGACAATTCTGGCGCTTTTTGCTATGATAAAGTTTGATCCGGAACGTATTGCGAAAATAGTGAGGTGGCACATGGTTGTTTTGGAAAAATCACCGATTTATCAGGAAATTCTGGAGAAGGGTGTGGAGCAGGGCCTGGAACAAGGTTTGGAGCAAGGTCTGGAGCAAGGTCTGGAGCAAGGCTTGGAACAAGGTTTGGAACAAGGTTTGGAACAAGGTTTGGAACAAGGTTTGGAACAAGGTCTGGAACAAGGCTTGGAGCGGGGACTGGAACAGGCCATTGAGCGGGTTTTGCTGCGTCGCTTTGGCGAGGTTCCGGCCGTGGTGAAGGCGCATTTGCCGGCGTTGACGGCCGCAGAACTGGATACTTTGCTGGATACGGCCTTGCTGGCGCCCGATTTGCCGGCTTTTGTGCGGGAGATGGAGGCCGGTAATGATACGTGATGCGTGTTATATTTGGGCTGTTACAAATTTCTGCATGTGGTGCCAGGAGGCTGTTCGCTCTTTTGTGATAACCGGCCGGGCCAATTCCGCCAATATGTCTTGCACGTAGGCTTGCTGGCGCATCCCCACCAGCACGGCCGTCACCCCCTCTGTAGACCGACAAGCGCGCACGGCCGTTTGGCTCAACGTATCCGCCGGCCAATCCGCATCCGCCGCCACGGTCGCTGCCTGGATGCGCTGCGCCCGCCGGAAACTGATTTCCTGATAATACGCGCTCACAGCGGCCAACGTTATGTTAGCTGCCTCCACATACTCATCCAGCCGGGAAAACGCCTCTGCGGGCAAATTTTCCCGTTCTGAGAGGAATTGTACGGCCGTTTGCGTGCGGCGCAGGATAAAGCGGGTCTGAATGTCCCGCCAATTGTGATACGTGCCAAAACCGCGCCAACGGCCGTCCAGCATTTCCCCGATAGCCAGATACTCCTGCAAAATCTGCCGCGATTCGTCATCTACATCCAGCTGGGGCAGGATGTTGTCCTGGAAAGTCCGCTCCAACTGCCGCAAAGTGTCAACCGCGGTTAACACTTCTTCCGGCTCGGCCGGGTAAGCGGGCATGTCCACCGTTGCCAGCCGGACGAGGGTATCCTGCCAGACGGCGTTCAGGGGGCGGTTGGTGAAAACGGCCAGATGGCGCCGCCGGGCATATTGCAGCGGCGTTTCCCCGTCCGGCTGGTTCTTTTCCGTCGCCGCGCCTGTCTCAAACAGGTTCAGGGGCATTTGCGCCAGCCGGAAGTGATGATTTGGGCTGATTTCCTGGGCTATCTGCCACAGCCGGGCCAGGGAGGTGAAGGTGTAATGCCCCGCCGGTTCGACGAAGGTGTTGGCGCTGACCCCGTACCATTGGATACGGCCGTTCCCCACCTCTTCCTCCAGATAGACAAACGCCGCCCGGATGCGCCGGTAATATTCCTGGCGGGCCTCCTCGCGGGTTTTGCCCACTTTTTTGGCCCACATCAGATAATATTCAGGGTTGTGTAGCAGGAAGCCGTCCACCGTTGTCAGATTGAGCCGCTCCAGGCTGCGCGTTAGCTGGTCGGCCAGAAATTCGGGGTGAAGGCAATGGGACAGCCCTTCGGCATAATGGACAATTTGGGGAAACGGCCGTCCCTCCCGTTTGCGCTGTTGGGCCAGGGCCAGGTTAAACCCCTGCAAATACCCCACTTTGGTGACTATGACCACCTGTTCCCGCTTCAGTTCGCCCCCGTCAACCAACTCCGTCACAATGCGCCCGATCAGTTCTTCGGAACGGCCGTCGCCGTAATTGGCGCTTGTGTCAATCAGGTTAATCCCGTTCTGCAAGGCAAACCGGAGCGCCTGTTCGTGACTGCCGTTGTCCTTTTCCACCCGGTAGCCGCCAAATCCCGCCTGGCTCACCAGCAGCCCCGTATTCCCCAACGGCGCATACGCCGCCCCCTCATGCCCCGCCGCATATGCTGTCGTCCCTTCTGCCGTCGCTTTTCCCGGTATCATAATCTTCTCCTGATGCGTGATGCGTGATGCGTATTGCGTATTCCTCATCCCCTCATCCCTTCATCCTTTCTGTTTCCCGTGAAACGACAATTGTCACCCAAACATACCCTCTCCGTAGTTGGTAGTTGACACGTATG